>NZ_JAMXFI010000014.1:33462-114580 GCF_025460875.1 Microvirga yunnanensis | reverse complement strand
GGGCCGGAGCGGCAACGGAAAACGCAGGAAATCCACCGCTGTCGCCCCGCAATCCTGCAAATCCGAAGCTGGCGAGACGACCAATATCCCAATCGTTCCAATGGGATCGGGATTCTTCACAGACGACTAACGCGCAATTATACAGCCACGCTGGCGCAGCACAGGCGTCCCATCCTGTGGGGCTGTTCCCATCGGGGACCAGCAAATGAAACCTAAAGAGAGGGTCCTACGGCCACGATCTCCCCTCCCAGGATCTCCAGCCGCTCGGCTACGGCAGCAAGATACAAGGGGAGAGGGACTTGGAGAGCATCGGTATAAAGTGACTGGAGATCATGCCCAACCACTTCAGCCGGTTTCAAACCAACCCAACGGTTGGCGAGAGCCGCGTTGAGCCGTGCCCGATCAAAGCTGGCCTACCTTCTGGACCTGACGGGTGAAGCCGAACTCGGACCTGACGATGTGACCAAGGCAGCGTTGGCAGCAGATCAGTCTGATATCCTATCCGTGGCTCATGATCGTAATCTACGACTGCTTCCCGATTCCTCCTTGTCTTGTGATGCGCTGCGAGGAAGCCCTGTGTCCTTGATGCCACGCTGGGTGTAAAATGCCTTCCAAGAACAAGAGCGAGGGAGGCTTACTATGGCACGCGTCCCGCCGAACAAACCAGCAGCCCTGTCCCAACCTGATCGCGGCGCTCTGACCGCAGAGATACAACAGGTGCTGGCCACGCTGTCCGAAGTTGAAGCCCGCTACGAGAGCGACCGAGAATGCCTCACGGGCTGGTCTGGTCCTGACGCAATCAGAGTGCGCTTCGTCGAGCAGCTTGACGCTCACCATGCCCAGGAGAGGCAGCCCCTCGTCCCAGCGTCTCGCTGAACTGCATCAGCAGATCACCGTGGCGGCGATGTTCCAGCGCCTGCGCGGTTTGCAGCATTCAGGTGCCGAGATCGGCAATGGCGCTGGGGAGGCGAGATCATCTCGTCGTTATCGCCCGCGTCGCTCGTCACGGCGGGGGATGTAACTCTGGTTGATTCTGCCGTAATCCGGCACGTGTTCGCCCCCTCCGCGCCGCTGGCCATGGATCATCCAGGCCAAGGCATAGCCAGCGGCGGCGGCAAGCAGCAGTGACATCAGCGGGTTCTCCGCTGTGCGCTGGCTGATCGCTCGCTGACCCTCCTGATAGTACTGCTCGGCCTGCGGGTAGCGCTCACGGGCTTGCCGCAGATACTGCTGACCCTCGTGATAAGCCGCCCGTGCCGCTGCGGAGGCTGTTTGCGGCACATCTTGCAGAGCCTCCCGCACCTGATCGAGCAGCGTCTCGGCGGCTTCCTGCTCAGCTTGATCCTGCTTCGCTCGGCTCTGACTGCTGGGAGTGGTGAACGCTGCCTCCCGTGGGACCTCAGCAACAGCCTGCTTGGTGACGGTCACCGAGATCGGATCGCTGGTCGGGAAGGTCTCCTCAATGGCATGGTCGAGCCGTGCATCAAGGTTCTCCTTCGAGTTCTCGGGCAGATCGCAGTCCGGAGGACAGGTTCCTGGCTGACTTGCCGCTTCACGAGGAAGGGATTGGCTCTGGGCTGAGGGTGCATCGGCCATGGGGGCTCTCCATCAGGAGACCGGGAATAGACATCTCCCGGCTCCGCTTCGGCAAACCAACGCTGGGTCAAAATGCCCGTTCCGGGAAATTAACATAGGTGAAGGGCATGGCTGCAACTTAGATGGGCATCGGCGGTTGTGTTAGGAGATTTGAACGAACTGTCTGAACCATCTTGCCTGGGGCAGCCGGGAAGTATCGTCATGACTGCAAAGTTCGGGTCAGACGATCAATCGACCACCTACGACGGAGCCGATGGACGAACAGGCTCAAACAGCCCGTTCAACGGTCCTCAGCCAAATGCTCAGCTTACCGCCGAGATCGGGCGCTGCCTGCAAGCCCAGTACGCGGTACCATCCGAGGAGGCGCTTCCCGAGAAGCTTGCCGACCTTGTTCGGCGCTTACAGGAGCAAGACAGCGCAAGCCAGCCAGACCAGACCCAACCAGACATCACGTAGACGGAACCAGTAGCCACTCCTTCATCCACGCAGACGTAATCATGTTGCCACGCGCAGGCATATACAAATGAGTGATCGTCTTTGTCGGGTTCCTAACAGATGGGGGCGTCAGTCGTCAGTATTTCCGGACGTGCCTTCAGCAAACATCCAGACAACGAGTGCCGCCAATCATCTAAACTCTCACCCGAAGGCGTTCAGGAACCGTAGCATGGCCAATGTATGCTGAATTAAAACGGTTTAGGGATGAACGTTTGTTGAGAATGGGCACGTGCTGATCTTAAACATCTGAACGAAGGTGTGGCACAGCACGACTCGTCTTGGGACCGCAATGCCGAACCAACAGCCTGTCTCGTCTACGCTAAACCACCTGATCGTCAGGAACATGACAATCGGCCCCACTTTGAACTATCGGCTAATGGGTTTTGTCTGATTGCCGACAGACGGATCTCACTCGGCCTGTTTACTTTTGCTTAACTTGAGAACCAACAGGGGGCAAAGATGGCCGCGCAACCGCTGACACTTGTTCACAATCGCTCGTTGAACTCAGACCTTCCGTCCAGCAGTCTCACTCCAACTATCCCAACGGCTCTGATCTGCGACAGCTTCCTCTTGCGGTCAGGACTTCAAAACATCCTCCAGAGGAGTTCCTTCGCTCTCACCGAGGCGGCTTCGCCCCCTGTTTCAGGACGGCTCCATCCGGGAGCATCGCCAGCCCTGGTGCTGATCGAGGCCCAGCAGAACGCCAGTCGTTGGATTGAACTCGTCAGGCAGGTGAAAGAGCAGTTCCCGCAGGCTCGGATTGTGGTTCTGTCAGACCAGTTCGATCTCAGCGTGGTGCGGCTCGGGCATGCGGCAGGCGTGGATGGCTTCTGTCTCACCGCCTCTGCTCCAGAGGTTCTGATCAAATCGCTGGAACTGGTGATGCTTGGCGAGACTGTACTGCCTTTGGCGGTCGTTCGCTCTCTCACGGCTGGCGTTGTCTCGGCCCAGGATCGACCGCCCCAGGACAACAGTGTGGCAGAGGCGAAGCTGCCTGATCTGGAGGGATGCAAGCTCTCCGCACGGGAGATGGAGATCCTGGGGTGCTTGACGCAAGGAGAGCCCAACAAGGTCATCGCCCGCAAGTTGGAGATCACCGAAGCTACCATCAAGGTTCACGTCAAAGCCATTCTGCGCAAGATCGGGGCGTCTAATCGCACCCAGGCTGCCATGTGGGCCTCGCAGCGTCTGCCACGAAGAGGAGTGCTGAGCCCGAATGTCTAAGGCAAAGGCAACGAGGCTTGCCGTTGGCGATGAGGTTCGCGTCCACTTTCATCCACCCGGTTCTTGGAAGAGCTTCTCTGAAGGGGTGGTCAGGCGGGTGGACGTGACCACTCCCGAAGGATGCTTCTTCGTGCTCGAAGTCCGGAATGAGGTCCTTCTCGACTACCCGCACCGGATCAGACCCAATTTCCACGATTACGTGCAGTATGAGAGCCGGAACGATTTCCCTGGCCGGATCGAGGTATTGGCCACGGCAGAACAGGACCTGGAGACGGAGCCCGCGTCCGCTCCATCATCGAGAGACGCCTCCACCGTCCCCCTGCAAGCAGCAGACGAGCAGCAACAGGAGGAACTGGATCTTTCCTCAGAATCTGAGACCGAAGGAATACCAGAAGCGAAGGGCAATCCTGAAACGGCTCAGGATGACGTTGAGCCTCAGTCTGTCCGAAATCAGGGTGGTCTGCTCGCCGTTTTGTTCAGACGAAGAGAGTACGAAGGGAGGGGCAGGCCAGCTTGTCAGGCTCCAAGTTCCGGATGAGTTCAACGCCTTGAGGGCGGATCAGGGCAGTCCGCTTTGCCATGACAAGTAACCAAACTGCCCTGATCCTTCGGCTCCGCGATGATCAGTTGCCCCGCAGTCGTTCTGACGGGGCGGGATGACCGGCTGACTTGAAGCTGCGTGCTGCATCGCCGCCCTTCTGGAACAGCCGCATGGCCTCGGGGCCGCTCAGAGCACGGGCTACCTTGATGTCCTGTACGCCGCCGCCGCCTGTGGCCACGAGACCGGCTGTGACCACCGCCTCCTCGTTGGGAGCCTCGGCCAGGAGCATCCAGTCGAAGTCACAGCCTGGAGTCATGTGCCAGGAGATCAGTCTCCCGCCGAGTGCCTCGAACAGCTTGGAGACAGGTTCAGTCCGATCTTCAGGAGTCTGCAACATGCCGCGCATGGCCTCACGGGTGAACCGTCCATAACCGATAAATGTTGGCATTTTTCCCTCCCTGCTCGCCATATGCGGACGAGCAGCAAGATTTTATCACCTACTCATCCAGGGCTCGATTAAGCTCCCATACCCACTCTGGATAAGGTGCTTCGTTTCCCCTCGCTGCGGTTCCATTCTGCATCGACAGAAAGGGGACAGCCCATGGCCGGTAAAGCTCGCATGCGCCCGTCGTTCAAGAGACACATCCGCCGCTACCGGGAGGCCGCCCCTACCCAAAACACTCGAAGGGCAGAAGACGCTCGCCAAAAAGGGGCGCTATGCCAACCGGCATGGTTAGCTGCGACGCCGCACGTTTTGAGCAATCCTCAGCGGGGTGCTCTGAACTCGGGAGCCGTCTGCAACTCATCCTTGGTGACGCTCATCATGAGAACGGCATGATTTGGGGTGGAGCCATTCCCGGCAGAAGCCGCCTGTCCCATCCCTGACGCTTCCGGTGTGCCAGGGGCAGGTGTGTTGGGTACGGCAGGACTATTGCTGCCTGCGGGCACTGCCGCCGTTCCGGTTGCGGAAGGTGAGGCTACTGTCCCGCCTCCAGGGCTGGTCCCAGCTAATCGGGCTTCGCCCGTGGTCGTGCCGGTGGCGCTGGAGTGTGGCTTGTTCATGAGCTTGATTTGGCCGAACGGCACGGCCACGTCGCGCTTTCCAATGCCCAGGTACCCTCCAACTCCGATCACAACCGCCTGAACTTTGCCTCTGCTGTCGAGGACCAGATCGCTGATCTCGCCGATCCTGTCGCCGTTGTTGCTGCTGTAGACATCCAGCCCCTTCAGCTTAGAGGTCGGCCACTGATCCGGCTGCATCTGGGTTACCCATCCACCCGTATTGGCCTGCGGGGAAGGCGCTGTGGGCGGGTTCGGTTGCGCCAGAACTGGGATTGTACCCACGGCTACCCCAAGGAGGGGCAGCAGCAAATGATGGATGCCCATATCGCTCTCCAGAAGTCGTAGGCACCACGCTCAGGGACGAAGGCATAGCAACACAGAGCCAAATTCCCGATCCCACTCACCAGCACAGTCGGCTGGTGCTCATACCCGAGACTGTCGTGCCACAGACCAAAACCACAGACCGGTCTCGGTTCCAAGGACCAAGCCAGCCGATGAGGACGCCAGGGGTGAAAGCGTCGCAGGAGGTTGAAGGAGGACTGGGGCATGAACCTTCAGTGCCTCAGGTGACGCCTCCCCGTACATTGCTGCGAGTTGCTGAACAAAAGGCTGTCGCTGCAAGGGATCAACGCTTTAAGGTTTATCCAAGAACCGCTTACGTGAGGCGCAGCGAGTACCCCTGACCTCGTTATCGGACCTGGAGGCTATTCGAACAGGCTTGTCATGGTCTCCCAGAACCCATGCTCGATAGCCCACCAGCACAAGCCGACGCCGATTACGACGGCTGTCCAATTCAGAATACGAGAGAATAGCCCGTTCACTGGCGTCATCTCACGACCACTTGGTTTCGGCGGCAGGTCAACAGGCATGGCACACCCCTTGCTGGGGTGGGACCTTCACGAGGGACTTGGTTCCGCTACCATCGCCTTGATCTGCGTCTCACCAACGACGCATTCGGTTGCACTTGAGAGCGATTTGATCCGGTACTGGCGCTCGTGCGAGGTCTCAGGCAGCACCTGGACGATTACATAGGTGCCGGGATTGGCTCCCCTTGGATGGGCTGGGAGAACCGTCTGGCCGACCTGGAACTTGTGCGTCATGGGACCGCTCGTTTCGAAAACCGCACCGGTACTCGCGCTTGGACTGAACCTATGATGACCGTTGAGGATGACCGGGGTGCTCCATTTCGGCTTGGAGCCGTAGAGATGCTCTACTATGACCAGTACTCAGTTAGCGGCCACGTTCCCACTTTTCTTAACCTATGTAAACAGTTTCGCGGAAACTGGACCTTCTGCTGCGGGTTGTCCCTCACAACGGGAATGAATGTGCCACTCTGGATCACCGTCAACTTCGGCATCAAGGGAAATCCGGGGAGAGCGACTGGTCGCCTCTGAGTCACTAACCAGCGCTTTGCCCAGGGCCATACTATTTATTGTCTGGATGGAGAGCCGATGCCGAATTAGCGAATGCTCGGCACCCAGGAGATCTCGATGAAAGAATTGGATGAAATCGACCTCCCGGACGGTCGTCGCGGCACCATTGTTTATGTCTCGTCTGACCACGCAATGATCATCACCGAGGTCGGTCCAGAGCTTATCGACTACGAGATCTGTGGAAACGGTTTGAAGGAGATCTCACGGATGATCGTTGGGCCGGAGGATCTCTAAAGCTGTTTGACTGAGGGCAAGAAGGCGGCTGACGAGTTCGGAATTGCTCTGCTTGGCCTGTATCGGAGGGACTGATCATGTGGATCGAGATGACCGATACCAGCGCGGGTCGGCTCTACTGGTACTTTCTAAGCGGGCAGTGGGTACAGGTCACAAAACTGACCAGTATGACCAGGGATCAGAAAATTGCTTCGCTCCTGGGAGGCAAGGCGGAAGCCGACCGTGGTGAGACCATAGATGTGACGGACTGGGCAGAGGAGCAGATCCCCAAACGGTTTTGCGCGGACCACAAGCAAATCGAAAAGCTCGTCCGGATCGCTACCACGGAGGGTGTCGAGGCCGCTCTCGAACTTTTGGAGGGCACGCCAGAGGAGGATGACGAGGTTCACCGGGCCGCGCTGAGAGCCCTGGACGACGCTGATTGGGACAGTGAATAACCGGTCCTTCAAACAGTTCGCGGATCGTCTGCTGTAGATCCAGAGGAGGGTGCTTATAGGAGCGGGGTCGGGAGCCGAATTCTGTTATAGGGACCTAACCGCCCGCCGAGGAAGCCCGCACAGGACCGAGTTTCCGCTTCCGGGACCTATGATGAGCCAGTGCCCTGAGAATCGTATGCTCAAGAGCCGCAATAAGGCAAATTTGTGTAGCAGCAGGCTCCGTTAGGTCCCTAAAACCGCAATCGGTTATCTCTTCGGTTCCCTAATTCGGAACGTGGTTCGCCAGCGCCACGCGACCAAGTGCCTCTGTGCTGTAGGGACTGCCGCTTTCCTGGTCGAATTTGCCTGCGGGTCAGTGCGTCAGCCAAGGATACAGGTAGTCTCATCCTAAAGATAGGATTGCTCCCAGGCTCTGAGTTCCGCTACAAGGGCACACCTAAGAAAAAAGGCCGCTAAAAAGCGGCCCCGAAGTTTAGGGAGGAAACGCCCAAGAAGGGCAGCAACGCTGCGACGCCAATCGCCGTGTTGCACTGCAAGAAATAGTTCATGCCCGAACTATGGGCAAGGTCAAACGGGCAGCGTGGCTGCCCGTTTTTGTTGCTGCGGGCATGCAGCATGAGCATGCCGGTGCCATCCTGCTCAAGCGTGGCTGCCAGTCGTCCGCTGTATGGAGGCACGCCCAGCAGGCTGCTCTCATTTCACAGCAGACCGCTACTTGCGCTATCCATTTCCAACCTACATCAATAGCTTAGCACTTCAATTAGGCAAGGCTTCCAAGGACAACATGACCATCATCGGAAGTCACGATTCCCTTCTCGTTGTTCTGTCGATCCTGATCGCGACCGCTACCTCTTACACTGCTCTCGACTTGGCAGGGCGCATCCGTGCGGCGAAGGGCTGGGCCGCTCATGTGTGGCTTGCAGCAGCCGCCTTTGCCATGGGCGGCGGCATCTGGTCGATGCACTTCGTTGCCATGCTGGCTTTCAGCATGCCCGGCATGACAACAAGTTACGACTCTGGCCTGACAGCAATATCCTTTGCTCTGCCGATCCTGGTCACCGGCATCGGCTTTCAGGTTGTCAATCGTACGCAGACTGGACTGACAGCCCTCTCACTTAGCGGCGTTGTCATGGGCTTGGGCATCGCTGGCATGCACTACACTGGTATGGCTGCCATGCGGATGCCCGCCGATCGCAGCTACGATAAGCTGTGGGTCGCCATTTCCATCCTGGTTGCCATTGCGGCCTCGACAACCGCCCTGTGGCTGGCATTCCGTAAAACTGGTCTCAGGCAGAGGTTGATTGCCGCTGTCGCCATGGGTCTGGCCGTCTCGGGCATGCACTATGCTGCCATGCAGGCTGCTGTCTTCACGGCGCATGCAGGGGTGGACCATGCCCATGGGCAGGCCAGCCTTGAACAGGCCAGCCTTGCTCTGGCGGTTGCCTCGACCACCTTCCTGATCCTGTTTCTGGCCCTGATCGCGGCCATGTTCGACCGCCGCTTTGCCTTGCTGGCTGAACGAGAGGCTGGTGCCCTTCGAGTCAGCGAAGAACAGTACCGCACCCTTTACAAAAAGACCCCATTGCCCCTGCACTCACTGAATGAGGCCGGGATCATTGAGCATGTCAGTGACGCATGGCTCGACATGCTGGGCTATCATCGGGAGGAGGTCGTAGGGCGTCCAATCACCGACTTCATGACCGAAGATTCGGTCCAGCGCCGGCCCCAGACCGTCTGGCCGACGCTTCTGCGCGACGGGGCCGTTAAGGATGCCGAGTATCGCCTCGTAACCAAGGGTGGGGCGGTTCTGGACGTGCTTATGTCCGGGCGGGTCGAGCGCGATCCTGATGGCAGTTTCCGTCATGTTCTGGGTGGGGTGATGGATGTCACTGCCCGCAAGAAGGCCGAGGAGGCGCTGCGGCAGGCGCAGAAGATTGAGGCGGTCGGCCAGCTAACCGGTGGGGTGGCGCATGACTTCAACAATCTACTGGCGGTTGTGATTGGCAATCTCGACCTTCTGCGTAAGCGACTGCCGGATGATCCAAAGATCACCCGTCTGCTGGACGGTGCCCTTCAGGGAGCACAACGGGGAGCCGCCCTGACGCAGCGCATGCTGGCCTTTGCTCGCCGTCAGGACCTCAGGTCCGAACCGGTCGATCTTCCTGACCTCGTGAAGGGCATGACCGATCTGCTGCAAAGGTCGATTGGCCCGATGGTACGGATCGAGACCCGTTTTCCGCTCGGCCTGCCCCTTGCGCGGGTAGATGCCAATCAACTTGAACTCGCGTTGCTGAACCTTGTGGTGAATGCGCGGGATGCTATGCCAGACGGCGGTACGGTCACGATTGCCGGGCGAGAGCAGGCCATAGGTCTGGGGCACACCAGCGGTCTTGCGCTGGGCCAATATGTCTGCCTGTCGGTGACCGATACAGGCGAGGGCATGGACGAGCCGACCCTGACGCGAGCCATGGAGCCGTTCTTCACCACGAAGGGAGTGGGCAAGGGCACGGGTTTGGGGCTATCGATGGTGCACGGACTGGCTGCGCAGTCAGGTGGGCGCTTGGTTCTGGAAAGTCGCAAAGGCGAGGGCACGACCGCTGAGATTTGGGTGCCTGCCGTCCAGGCCCAGGACGCAACAGCAGCCGTGTCAGCACGAAACGAAGGGGCAATCGGCCCTGGGTCGGGCATCAGGTCGCTCACGATCCTTGTGGTCGATGATGATTCCTTAGTGCTTCAGAATACGACGGCGTTGCTGGAAGACCTTGGTCATCGCGTGCTGGAGGCAGGCTCTGGACGCGAGGCATTGGACTATCTTGGTCGCGCCCAGTCGGTGGACTTGGTGATCACAGACCAAGCCATGCCCGGCATGACAGGGATGCAGCTTGCCGGAACAATCCGGCAGCAATGGCCGGAGATCTCAGTGGTCCTTGCCACGGGCTACGCCGAGCTACCGTCCAATGTCAGCCTCGACATCACAAGACTCAACAAGCCCTTCCGACAGGCTGACCTCGCACAAGCCATTGCTGACAGCACAGGGGGCTTGGCAAGAAAAGTGGTCCCATTCCGCTCTAAGCGCACGGGAGATCACACCAACGAGAGTGTATAGCTGGTCAAGGAGTTACAGGAAAACAGTTGGGCTCCGACCTCGGCCTCGCTTCTTGCCACCCCGAACCACCGTCAGCTTTTGCACCGTCAGGCCGAAGGTCCGGGGAGGGGTGCTGGCCTCAAGTCAGTGGGCCAAAGCTTGGTACAGGGCCATTCGGTTGTCCGGATGATCGGCGGCACGCTACCAGCGACTGCTCGGCATATGAAGGGATCGCAATGGAAGAACTCGATGTAATAGACCTCCCAGATGGCCGTCGTGGAACAGTTGTTCACGTCTCATCGGACCACGCGATGATCATCGTCGAGGCTGGTTCAGAGCTAATCGACTACGAGGTTAGTGAAAACCGTTTGAAAGAGATCTCTCGCGTGACCGTTGGGCCGGAGGACCTCTCAAACCGTTTGGTCGATGGCCGGAAGGTGGCGGATTAAGGGGAGACCATCGAAGTGCCGGATCGGGTCAGGGAGCAGATCGCAAAACGGTTTTTCACGGACCACGAGCAAATCGAAAAGCTCGTCCAGATTTCCGCCACTGAGGGAGTTGAAGCTGCTCTCGAACACCTGGATGGCAGTTTGGAGGAAGATGACAAGGTTCACCGGGCTGCGCTTAGAGCCTTAGGCGACGATGAGAGGGACAAGGAATAACCGGTCCCTAAGCTATGTCCCAGATCAGGGCTGCCTCGGTGTTGGCTGGCACGCGTTCAAGCTGATCGAGCATCCGGATCAGGCGTGAAGCTCCACCCAGGCATCCACAAGATCCTGCTCTTGGTAAAACTTGTCGATCTCTATCTGGACATTGAACGGTCCGATATACACCCCGTGATCCCGCGCGTCGGCAGCCGCGTATCCGAGCGCCCAGAAGTTCAGGTCAAGCTCTAACCGGAGTTCAAGCTTGAGGCGCTCGACGGTGATCCTGACGACAGTCCAGTTACAGGAGAGGCCCCGGCCATTGGGCTCGTCCCGGACGGCTTCGATCCAGAAGGGGCCAGCATCAACATAGATGGTTAGCGGTTCGGTGTTGAGGTAAACGCCAAGCTTCCAGGATCGCCAGTTCAAGCCCGCTGTGATCATTCTGCCCCTATGGCTTGACCCGTGAATTGTCCGGAGTGTACCTCAACCTCTCGCCGACCACTTCACGAGGATAGGGCAGGGCCTCCGAGAGGGTGGCTGGACGGGGAAGGGTCCAGTAGACTGGACCGCTACGTAGGAACGGGCATGAATAGGCCGGTAAAGTCTCCCTCGAAATCATCGGGTTTCATCGGGGAAATGGGACTTTACCAAGGCGGCTAACCCTTTGATTTCGTGAGGTACTTACATCCCGCCCCTGGGCACCACTCATCCCTCTAGCTCGCTGGTTCTAGATCAGGTCGCCGCAGTGGGGCGCGCAGGGCGGGACCCGGCTTCGACCCCCGAACCCCTGGCAGCCAGCCGCTTTTGCTCCGCCGCGCGTATCGCGGTCCCCCTCTTTCGACATCGAGCGTCCGCGCTCCGCCAGCCGTGCCGCCGGGGCGCCAGCTTTGCCATCATCGGCGGCATCGTCATGATCGGCATTGTGGAGGCGCACGGCGAAACCTCCATGGAGTTCGACACCACGGCCGGCATAAGGCGGGTGATGACGTGTGCGGGGTGTCAGTGCCGGACCGGGGGTTCACCCTCCACGTCATCACCGGCCTTGTCCCAGTGATCCCGATGCGGTGGAGCGCCGCGCTCAAGACAATCGGGATGGCCGGCACAAGGCCGGCCATGACGGGGGAGGGTGGCCGGAAGGGCGGAGGGTGGCCAGGACGTGCAGCTCCCTCGACTCTTACGCGGCTTTCACGCCGTGGAGGAAGGTGGCGACCTCCCGGCCGAGATCGTTGGAGTGGCGCGCCAGTTCCTGCGCGGCTCCCAGCACCTGAGACGCCGCGGCGCCTGTCTCGCCGGCGCCCTGCTGCACGTCCACGATGCTGCCGGTGACCGATTCCGTGCCCCGCGCGGCTTCCTGGACGTTGCGGGCGATCTCCGCGGTGGCCGCGCCCTGCTCCTCCATGGCGGCGGCGATCGAGGTGGAGATCTGGCTCATCTCGGTGATGGTGCGGGCGATCTCCTGGATCGCCGCCACCGTCTGCTGGGTGGCCTGCTGGACCGAGCCGATCTGCTGCGAGATCTCCTCGGTGGCCTTGGCGGTCTGCGTCGCCAGATCCTTCACCTCCGAGGCCACGACCGCGAAGCCCTTGCCGGCTTCGCCCGCGCGCGCCGCCTCGATGGTGGCGTTGAGCGCCAGCAGGTTGGTCTGGCCCGCGATGGTGTTGATCAGCTGCACCACGTTGCCGATCTTCTCGGCCGAGGCGGCGAGCTCCTGCACGGTGGCGCTGGTGCGCTGGGTGCCGGCCACCGCCTTCTCGGCCACCTGCGAGGACTGGCTGACCTGGGCGGCGATCTCGCGGATCGAGATCGACAGCTCCTCGGTGGCGGCCGCCACCGTCTGCACGTTGGCCGAGGTCTGCTGCGCCGCCGAGGCCACGGTGACAGACCGGTTGGTGGTTTGATCGGCCACATGGGTCATGCTCCGGGCCGTCGCCTCCATCTCGGTGGCGGCCGAGGACAGGCTTTGGGTCAGCGACGAGACGTTGAGCTCGAAGCGCTTGGTGAGTTGGTCCAGAGCCTCGGCACGGCGTGTCTTGGCATCAGCCTCGAGGGCGGCGCGTGCATCGGCGTCCTTCTTGGCGATCAAGGCATCCTTGAACACCTGCACGGCCGCCGCCATGGCCCCGATCTCGTCCTTTCGATCGCCGCCCGGCACCTGAACGTTCAGATCGCCGTCGGCCAACTGCTTCATGGCCCCGGTCATCTGGTTGATCGGGCGCGCGACGAGACGATGGATCAGGACGCCGAGGAGGGCGAGCATCAGAGCCACTGCGCAAACCGTCGCGATGGCGGCCGACATCCGGAACGCCGCGAGATTGGCATAAGCCTTGGCGCTGTCGATGGACAGGCCCACGTACCACTTCACCGATGGCAGGCCGGAAATCTCGAGGAACGTGACGATCTGCTCGTGCCCGTCCTGAATCGTCTCGCTGAGCTGGCTCGAGATCCGGGGCGTCCCGGCAGGGTAGATCTCGTTCAGCGTCTTGTTGATGAGATCCTTGTTCGGGTGAACGAGGATCTTGCCGTCGGCGCTCATGAGGAAGGCCTTGCCCATGCCGCCGAGATCCATGGCGCCGATCATCTGCACCAGGGCATCGAGGTTCATGTCGGCGCCGGCAACGCCCACGAAGGCGCCGCTTTTCTGAACCGGCGTCGCCATCGACAGGATCAGCTTTTTCGTCGAGGCATCGACATAGGGCTCCGTCAGCGTGCTGGCGCCTGCCGCGACAGCGTCCTTGTACCAAGGCCGCGTGCGCGGGTCATAGTCCTTCGGCATGTCGGAGGGCGGCCACATGGTGAAGCGGCCATCCTTCTCGCCGAGGTAGGTGGACTGGAAGCTGTCGACGAAGATCTTCTGCTGCAGGAGAGACAGGACCTGCGAGGACTCGCCGAAATTGGCCACGCCCTGAGCGACGCTCTGGTTCAGGGCAACCCGTCCGCCCAGCCAGTTCCTGATGCTGTCCGAGGTGGCGGATCCCACATTGGTCAGGTAGCGCTCGATCTCCGAGCGCGTGGCCTGCCGCTGGAAAGAGTCGTTGTAGAGGGAAAACGCGGAGAATGCTCCGACAACCGTCAATGCAGCAGCGAGCAAGATGCGCAGCATGAGAGATGAGCGACGGGACGATGAACCAGACTGAACGGACGATAACACAGGATTGCCCCAGGAATATTTGTATATTGATTGTCATGCCGCCGGCATGAACTTCCCAATCCTCATATGAGCCAAAAATTAACGATGTTTATCCTTGTTCATGGGTTTCTGTCACAAGGCCGGCCATGACGGGGGAGGGTGGCGGGAAGGGCGGAGGGTGCCATGACGCGGGGAGGGTGTTGTCACCGGCTTCTACCAACACTCCACGTCATCACCGGGCTTGTCCCGGTGATCTCGATACGGTGAAGCGCCGCGCTTTTCCGCATCGGGATGGCCGGCACAAGGCCGGCCATGACGTGTGGAGGGTGGCAGGAAGGGCGGAGGGTGGCCATGACGTGGGGAGGGTGTCATCACTGGGCTTGTCCCGGTGATCCCGATGGTCTGGAACGCCGCGCCCTTCCGATCCCCGGCGGCTTGCGCGGGCGGGCTTCCATCTCCGAGCACCTCAAGCGCAGCCGGGAACTTCGGTCTGGCCGCCCTGTTGTCGGATAGCTCGGCGCGCGGCCGAGACCACGGTTACGCCAAGCGGAGCTGACGCATGAGTGATATGGAGCATTCCGACCAACCGACCCCAGCGAACCCGCCTTCGTCGGAAACGACAAGTTCCACGGAAGCGGCAGTCGGAACGCCCGCGGAAGCGACCGGATCCACGCCGGATGTCTCGACGCAGACGGCTCGTGACGAAAGCGCGACGGCCGAGGTCGCCGCTCCGCCCGGCGTGCAGGAGCGTCCGAAGACCAAGGGCGTGGCCGACATCGTCTTCCTCGTCGACGTCAGTGGCAGCATGTCGCCCTGCATCGATGCACTCCGCCGGAACATCGAGGCCTTCATCGACTCCCTGAGCCGGGGCGATGCCAACAACGCCGCCCCCGTGAGGGACTGGCGCGGCAAGGTCGTCGGGTATCGTGACATCGAAGCGGCCCAAGGCGAGGGGCTGCCCTGGATCGTCGATCACCCCTTTGTCCGCGATGCCGGAGCCCTCAAGGCGCAGCTCGGCACCTTGCAGGCGAACGGCGGCGGCGACGAGCCGGAATCGCTTCTCGACGCGCTCTACAAGGTTGCCTCCATGGAGGCGGTCCCGAAGGGGTCCCAGACCGAGGATCCGGCGAAATGGCGCTACAGGAGCGATGCGGCCCGCGTGGTCATCGTCTTCACCGATGCGTCGTTCAAGGAAACCATGAGCCTTCCCGAGGCGAAGGGCGGCTCGCTCCAGGACGTGGCGAACCTCGTCATGGCCAATCGCATCATCCTCAGCCTCTTCGCCCCGAATTTCGAGGGCTATGATCGCCTGAGCCAGATCGACAAGTCGGAATGGGAGGTCGTGGAGTACGAAGGCCTGAACCCGCAGGAGGCCTTGCAGAAGTTCACGTCCGATCCGGTCAATTTCCGCAACACCTTGAAGCAGCTGGCCGCCAGCGTCTCGCGCTCGGCCGCCACCGTGGCGCTGTAGGGACACCGCCTTGTCACAGTGAGCGTAAGCCATGGCCAAGAAGCTGAAGGTCGGTGATCGGATCCGGCAGTACCGTGTCACGAAGGTCTTCGGGCCGGGCATGATGGCGATCTCCTATGGCGCCGAGGGACCGACAGGAGAGAAGGTCTTTCTGAAGCAGTACAAGTCTCCCGCTCCGACGGTCGTCTGGTACAAGGCCTTCGTCGACTACCAGAACGAGCTCGGAGCCCGCGTCCGAACCGGGCGGGCGGCGCAGTTCGCGGTGCGCCAGGTGGACGCGTTCGAAGAGGTCTGGGGCGGCCCCTGCTACTTCCAGGCCTTCGAGTTCGTCGAGAACGGCGCCGACCTCCAGCACATGCTCGACGAGGAGCGGGAGCAGCATCGCCGCACCAAGGTGCCCGCCACCCAGAACCCCGCCGTCTGGGCCCGTCACGTCACCTGGGCCAAGGTCTTCATGACCGGAATGGCGGCTTTGCACGAATCCAAGATCGTCCATGCCGATCTGAAGCCGGCGAATGCCTATCTGATCCAGGATCCGACCATCGGCGCCGGCTACCAGCTCAAGCTGATCGACATGGACTTCTCGCTCCTGGCGGACCGCCGTGCGCCCTGGCATGGCCATCAGGGCTATGTCGGCACCGACAATTACCGCTCGCCCGAGCACATGACCCGAGGAGGCGTGCCGGGGCTTGCCTCGGATGTCTTTACCTGCGGGCTGATGCTCTACGAGCTTCTCGCCGGCTATCATCCCTACTGGGTCGAGGACCAGGCGGAATATGCCAGGCTCGTCCAGAGCCATGCCGCCAAACCTCCGGCGCTGGCCGGATTGATGCCGGCTCCGGCGAGCAATGCCGACGTCAGCGCCTTCCTGCACCGCTGCCTTGCCCCGGACCCCGCCGCGAGGCCGACGGCCGCGGAGCTGCGGGCTGTTCTGAGCGGGCGCGGCGCAGGGTCGTCCACCGGCAAGGAAGGCACGGCAGCGGGCGACGGCGCTCCGCAGGCTGCCGCCGAGCCGATCCTGTCCGACAGGATCGAGCTGCTCGGCCCCGACGGACGCTCGCTGAAGATCGGGGTCAGGACGGAGCTCGGAAAAACCCTGGTGCGGCCGTTCGGGCCGGACAGCGAGTTCTGGGACAGCCGCCAATGTGTCCTGGAACGCCAATCCGGGCGGCAATGGGTGATATCGCCCGTGGCCGGCACGACCAATGAAACGCTCGTGAACGGCGCCGCGCTCACGGCGCCTCGCCCGCTCAGGCAAGGCGATCGCATCGCTGTCGGACGCCAGGCCAAAGGCATCGTCAAGATGCCGCTCACCGCGCGGGCCCTCCCATGAGCGTCCCTGGCGAACCCGAAGCGCCTGAGCCTGTTCCTCCGGGCGAGAAGCCGGAGGAGCGGGAGGCGGAATCGACGATGGCCGGCGTTCCCAAGGATGACCCCGCAGCACAGGATCCCGCACAACCGCCGGATGCTCCTGGGCCGGATGCTCCCGGGCGGGATGCTCCTGGGCCGGGCGCTGAACCGGGATCGGACGCTGCCCCACCGCCGGTGAGCCCTGTGCCGCCGCAGATCATCGGCGGCCTGCCTTCCGGCGCGGCGCCGATTGCCGTTGCGGCGTCCCCTCCCGTCGAGATCGTGGAGGTCGAACGGCTGGACTGGCAGGCTGTCCGCGATGCAGCCAACCCGTCCTCCATCCGGTCCAACATGCGAGCGACGGTGGAGCGGATGGAGGCGCTGCTCGACAAAGCCGATGGACCCGGCCTGTTGTTTGATAAGGACCGCTCCGATCCCACCGACAAGGCCATCCGGATCTCCGACCTGGACACCGGAAGCCCGTTGTGGATCATCGGTGATCTGCACGGCGATCTTCTGGCGCTCGAGGCGGCACTGGCGGCGATGCGCGATCCGGCGCTCGAGCCCGGTGGGGGCTGGCCGCCACGGATCGTGCTTCTCGGCGATCTCTTCGACGATGGAGGGTTCGGGCTCGACGTTCTTCTCCGGGTGTTCGAGCTGATCGGAGACGCCCCGGATCGGGTGTGCCTGATCGCAGGCAACCACGACGAGGCGCTCTCCTATGACGGCGTGCGGTTCGCCTCGAGCGTGATCCCGTCGGACTTCGCGGATTTCCTGAACGCCCATCTCGCGCATGAATGGATCGAGCGGGCCGGCAAGGTGGCCGTCCGTCTGTTCGCGCGTGCTCCGCGGGCGCTCTTCTTTCCCGACGGTCTCCTGGTGGCCCATGGAGGCTTCCCGCTGGCGGATCTGCATGCGCGGCTCGCCGACACGGGGGATTGGAACGATCCGCAGTGCCTGTCGGACTTCGTGTGGACCAGGGCGCATCCGAAGGCCCGCAAGAAGCTCCCGAACCGCTTCTCGCGGGGAAGTCAGTTCGGGTACGAGGACTTCGCGGCTTTCTGTGACCTGAGCACCGGCTTGGGGCGTCCCGTCACGCACATGGTGCGCGGCCACGATCATGTGGAGGAGAGATACGCCGCTTACCCGGCCTACCGGGGGCACCCGGTGCTGACGACCGTGGCCCTCTCCCGCCGCTTGAGCCGTGAGAGCTTCGGTCCTTACGAGCGCGTCCCCACCATCGCGCAATTCGTCGAAGGAATGCTCCCCCGGGTGTACCGGCTGCATATTCCCGCGGACATGATCCGCGAGGTTTATCCGGAGCCTGCCCCCGGCAGCCCCGAGCGTGAAACGATCGAGGAACCTCATCGATGACCGGCGTCATTCTGCGTTGCCCGAACTGCGGGACCTCGAAGGCGACACCTGGTGAATGTGAAGCCTGTCACGAGGCGCAGGTCCGCTATTACTGCACGAACCACAAGCCCGGGCGCTGGCTCGATGCCTCCGTGTGTCCGGAATGCGGCGCGACGTTCGGCGATCCGGTCCGTCCGGCCGCAAGGCCGGTTCCGCCTGCCACCCCGCCCCATCCACGGATCACGGTCTCGCCCGCCACGCCGCCGCGCGCCGATCCTCCGCCACCGCGTCCGAGAACCGGCGCCACGCCCTGGGGCCGCAGGGAACGGGAGAGACCTCCCGGTCCGGACCCACGGGCAAGCGACGAGGGCGCTGCGGTGCGCGACATGCGGACCGCAAGAATGCTGGAGATCCTCAGGGCTGCGTCGCGTGCCGGCCGTCTGTCCCGGGGAGCGCCCTATGCCACCCCCGAGGCACCGCCGGTCGGAGCGGCGCTGGGCGGCTGCCTGATGCGCTTCGTTATCCTGGCGATGGTCCTGCTCGTCGGCTTTTTCCTGATGCTCTCGCTCGTCGGTGGATCCCTGCTCGGCGGCTATTACTACTGAAGCGGCGAACGGATCTGCGAGGAGCGCTCTCACCACCCTCCACGTCATCACCGGGCTTGTCCCGGTGATCCCGATCCGGTGGAGCGCCGCGCCTTTCCGATCGGGATGGCCGGCACAAGGCCGGCCATGACGTGGGAGGGTGGCGGGAAGGGGGGAGGATGCCATGACGTGTGGAGGGTGGCGGCAAGGGTGGAGGGTGGCCATGACGGGGAGGGTGTTCGCACCGCCTCACACCACCCTCCACGTCATGGCCGGCCTTGTGCCGGTGATCCCGCTTCCGTAGGGCGCCGCACCCTTCCGATCGGGATGGCCGGCACAAGGCCGGCCATGACGTGGAAACGTCGTGTATCCCGATCTGCCATTCTCACGTCATCACCGGGCTTGTCCCGGTGATCCCGACGGCGATGCTCTCGCGGCTTGACAGCCGGTGTCGGACATGTCAGAAATCTAGTCTCAACGAAATTGCGCCCCGGCCTCACGGCTTTGGGGCGCTTTCTGTTTCGGCCTCCCTCACCATCCAGCATCCTCATGAGCTTCATCGACACGGTGGCGGCGGATCTCGCGGCGCTCGAGAACGATCTGAGGCGCACCCCGACGCGCGCCTTGCGCGACGCGGACGCCATGGTCGAGTGGGTGGACGAGATCCGTCAGCGCCTGCGGCGTGCCCGGACCCTGCTGGCCGGCGATGGGCCGATCGCCCCGCCGGCGCCGCGGCCCAGGATCGAAGCCGGTGAGATCCGCAGCCGCGCCGGCCGCGCGGTCCGGGTCGAATGCCGCAACCGGACGCGGGGCTGATCGCTCACGGGAACAGCCCTTCCCGATGCGCATCGAGCGGACCCAGGCACCATCTCACACGTGGAAGGTCCACATCAGCAGCAGCCCGATCAGCCCGACGATCACGATCAGGGTGAACGCGATCCAGTAGTGGCGTCGTCCCGTGGGTAAATCGCCGAACATCATCGTCTCCTCGGGGCCGCCCATGATCTCTGTCACATAGGGCGGAACCGGATTCAGGCTTGGCCGCGCCGAGACCTGAGACAACCCGAACTCTCCGAAAGGTCCGACTTCATGGCTTTGGACGTTTTCACGCCCATCGGCGGCACGGTCGCGCTCGCCGTCGGCACCGCGACCGCCCGGGCGGCGCTCCCGGACCCGAGGATCGGGACCGAGGACCGCAGCCTGCGCATCCTGAACGCGGGCGACGACACCGCCTTCGTGGCCTTCGGGGGCAGCACGGTCGCGGCCGCCGTTCCGGCCCACGGCGCGCCGGCGAACGGCATCCCGATCCCGCCCAGCCACGCCCCGGAGCCCTTCCGGATCCCGCCCGACGCCACCCATCTGGCCGCCATCTGCCGGAGCGGGTCGGCGACGCTCTACATCACGCTCGGCCGGGGCCTCTGATGCTCCGCTCCCGCCTCAGGTCGCGCAGCCGCAGCCCGGTCGCGGGCCGGCGCGGCGCGGCCGGCTCCCTGCTCGACCTCGATTATGTCCGCAATCTCTACCATGGGCGCAGCCTGGCCGACCACGTCGCCGGGCGGGCTTCCCAGGCCTATACGCCGGATGCCGACGGCGTCTACCACCTGACGCAAGCCACGGAGCCCCGGCGCACCAGCGCCGGGTTCCTGCTCGAGCACGGCGCCACCAACGCGGTGCCGAACGCGTGGCTTCATGGCGCGGCCGCCGGCACGCCCGGCGCGCTGCCGACCGGATGGGCCGTGACCATCCCGACCGGCACGACCCTGTCGGTGGAGGCCGTCACGACCCACCGGGGCCTGCCCGTCATCGACCTGCGCCTGCGGGGCACGGCCACCGGCGGCGGCTTCCAGATCCGCTTCGGCGGGCTCTCGGACATCCCGGCGGCGGCGGGCCAGAACTGGGCGTTCTCGGCCTTCCTGCATCTGCTCGAGACCTCCGGCAACCTGCTCGATCTGAGGCTGGAGCTCCAGGCGCTCAACGGCTCCGCCATCGGGCTCGGCGCGAACGACAGCGGCAACGTGCTCGCGCAGGCGGCCGCCTGGTCGCGGCCCGCCACGAACCTCGTCGGCACGCCGGCCGGCACGGCGAAGATCGTCGGCCTCCTCACGGCGGACCAGGATTTTTCCGGCTCGGTCGCGCTCGACGAACGGATCCGCATCGCCGTGCCGCAGATCGAGCCATGGAACCCGCTCTGGTGCGACGCCCCGTTCCCCACGACGCCGATCCGGACCGAGGGCGCGGCGGCGGCGCGCGATTTCGAGCACGCCCACGTGAGCCTCGACGGCCTCGGCGTCACCAACGCCTTCACGGGCATCGTCATCGGGCGCATGCCGCCCGCGATCCGCAGGCTCGGCACCCATGTGGAATTCGTGAGCGCCGATTTCGCCCCGCAGCACATCCTGGGGCTGCGCACGGACGCGGCCGGGGCCGCCATGGAGCTGCGGATCCGGGCCTTCGACGAGGAGGCCGGCGTCACGGCGAGGGTGCCCCTGCCGGCGCCCGGCTCCCGGTTCTGCGCGGCCTTCTCGGTCAACGACCGGGCGGTGGCGCTCTCCGTTAACGGCGGCGCGGTCGGGTCCGTCACCTCCACGCACCCGGTCTTCGACGGCTACACGGACATGTTCGTGTGCGGCACCTGGGGCGGCGTCCACCAGGCGGAAGCACCGGTCGAGCGCGTCATCGTGTTTCCGGGACAGGTGCCGAACGGCGACCTGCCGGCCTATTCGGTGCCGTCGCGGTGGGACCCGTGATCGCGCGCGCCGTTCGCCCCTCCCGCCACCCTCCGCACGTCATGGCACCCTCCGCCCTTCCTGACACCCTCCGGCGTCATGGCCGGCCTTGTGCCGGCCATCCCGATCGGAAGGGCGCGGCGCCTCTCCCATCGGGATCTCCGGGACAAGCCCGGTGATGACGTGGTGTGTGTGACCCGGTGATGACACCCTCTCCCCACATGGGTGAAGCCCCGCATGGCCCTGAACGACAAGCAGACGCGGTTCGTCGAGGAATACCTCGTCGACCTGAACGCCGCCGGGGCGGCGCGCCGGGCGGGCTACAGCGCGCGGAGCGCGGCGCCGATCGGCCATGCGAATCTCCGCAAGCCCGACATCGCGGCGGCGATCGCGGCCGCCCGGGAGGCGCGCTCCGCGCGCACCGGGCTGACCCAGGACTGGGTCCTGGACCGGCTGCGCGAGATGGCCGAACGGTGCATGCGGCAGGAGCCCGTGCTCGATCGCCAGGGCCAGCCGGCCGGCGCGTTCACGTTCAACGCCGCGGGCGCCACGAAGGCGCTGGAGCTCATCGGCAAGCATCTCGGCATGTTCAAGGACAGGGTCGAGCCGGGCGGGCTCCGGAAACCGGAAGACCTGTCGGATGAAGACCTTGCCGCTCTCGCAACAGGACGCAGCCCGGGAGCTTCTGCGCCGTAGGCGGATCAGGCGCTCCTTCGTCGATTTCTGCCGGTCCACGGGGCTCGAGCCGGCGCCGCATCATCGTCTGCTCGCCGCCAAGCTTCAGGCCCTGGCCGAGGGGACGATCCCGAACCTCCTGATCTTCATGCCGCCGGGCTCCGCCAAGAGCACCTACACGTCGCAGCTCTTTCCGGCCTGGTACTTCGCCCAGCCCCATGCCGGAAATATCATCGCGGCCTCGCACGCGACGGAGCTGGCGGAGCGGTTCGGGCGCAAGGTCAGGGGCTGGGTGCTGAATCAGGGGACGGCCCTCGGCTACGGCGTCTCGGGCGAGAGTTCCGCGGCCGGGCGCTGGATGACCACGCGGGGGCAGGAATACCTCGCCGCGGGCGTCGGCACCGGCATCGCGGGCTTCAGGGCCAAGATCGGCCTGATCGACGATCCGTTCCGCTCCCGTCAGGACGCGGACAGCGCCTTGGTCCGGAACCGGGTCTGGGAGTGGTTCAACGACGATTTCGACACCCGCATCGTCCCGGGCGGCGGGCGGGCGCTCGTCATGACCCGCTGGCACGATGACGACCTGGCCGGCCGATGGATCGCCCGGGCGCGGTCGACCGGCGAGCGCCTCGAGATCATCTCTCTCCCGGCGGTCGCGGAGGACCACGACCCGCTCGGACGGGCGCCCGGCGAATGGCTGTGGGAGGGCGAATACGGCTACGCGGACCTGCTGCGGGCCAAGCACCGGACGGCCGATCCCCGCACATGGGCGTCGCTCTACCAGCAGAACCCCGTCCCGGACGGCGGCGATTACTTCAGGGCCGCATGGATCCGCCCGGTCGCGGCCCTGCCGCCGACGGCAACCCTGAGGATCTACGGGGCGTCGGACTACGCCGTCACGGCGGATGGCGGCGACTACACGGTTCATGTGGTGGCCGGTCTCGATCCGGAGGGCCGGATGTACCTGCTCGATCTCTGGCGGCGCCAGGCCGCGTCCGACGCCTGGGTCGAGGCCTGGTGCGATCTCGTCCTCACATGGAAGCCCCGGGAATGGGCGGAGGAGCAGGGGCAGATCCGCGCCGGCGTGGGGCCCTTCCTCGACAAGCGCGCGCGGGAGCGCGGCGCCTACTGCGCCCGCACCCAGTTTCCGACCCGGGGGGACAAGGCGGTCCGCGCCCAGTCGATCCGCGGGCGAATGGCCATGGAAGGGCTCTACGTCCCGGCCGCCGCGCCCTGGACGAACGATTTCGTCGCGGAGCTGCTGCGCTTCCCGGCCGGCGTCCACGACGATCAGGTGGATGCGCTCGGCCTGCTCGGGCAGCTCCTCGACACCATGAGAAACGGCACGGCGCCGGCCACGGCCGCGCGCCAACTGAGACCCGGATACCGCCCGATCGGAGCCCGCGCGCCGGCTCCGAGCGCCAACACGTTGTGATGCCCATGAGCGAAACCCGACCCGCCGACGACGGGCTGTCCCACGACGGTCTGTCCCTGCCGGCCCTGCGCCGGCAATACACGGACTACGTCACGGTCAAGACCGCCGAGGTGGACGAGCAGCGCACCGCCTGGCGCTATTACCACAGCGCGCAATGGACCGAGGAGCAGCTGCGCACCCTGCGCGACCGCCGCCAGCCGCCGATCACCTTCGACCGGCTGTCGCGCAAGATCGACGGGCTCGTGGGCGTGGTCCAGAGGTTCAGGACCGACCCGAGGGCGTTTCCGCGCACGCCCCGGCACGAGGCCGGGGCCGAGCTGTCCACCATCGTGCTGCGCTATGCCCTGGACGCCAGCCGCTGGGAGGATATCGAGCCCGGGGCGCTGCTCTCGGCCGCCGTCCATGGCATCGCGGTCGTCGAGATGGGGCTCGAGCCGGGCGACGGCGCCGACCCCGACATCACCCTCTCGTCGGTCGATCCGACGACCTTCTTCTACGACCCGCGCTCGGTGCAGCCGGATTTCTCGGACGCGCGCTACATGGGCGTGTACCGCTGGGTCTCGGCCGGCGAGCTCGACGAGATGTTTCCCGGCGCGTCCGAGCGCGTGGCCGGTTCCTTCGGCGGCGGCGACGGGACGGCGCACGAGATCGACCGGGCGCCGCTCTGGGTGAACGCGAAGACGAAGATCCGCCTCAACGAGCACTGGTACCGGCACCGGGGCGAATGGCGGTACTGCATCTACGTGAACACGGTGGCGCTGGCGCAGGGCGCGTCGCCCTTCGTCGACGCGCGCGGCCGCACGATCTGCCGCTACCGCGCCTGGTCCAACGGCGTCGATCACGACGGGGACCGCTACGGCTTCGTGCGCCGCCTCAAGGGCCCGCAGGACGCCATCAACCAGCATCGCTCCAAGGCGATGCACATCATGAACACCCGCCAGGTGATCGCCCGCAAATGGGCGCTCGACGACATCGAGGCCGCGCGCCGCGAGGCCGCGCGGCCCGACGGCGTGATCCTGTACGACGGCGCCTCGGACGAGTTCCGCATCGAGCAGGCCGATCAGGAATTCCTGCAGCAGACCCAGTATTTCCAGGATGCCAAGGGCGAGATCGAGAATTTCGGCCCGAACCCGGCCGTGGTCGGCACCGGCGTCGAGGCCCGCTCCGGCCGGGCGCTCGCCGTGATGCAGCAATCGGGCATCGCGGAGCTCGGGCCGTTCCTGGCCCATTACCGGGCCTGGAAGCTCGACGTCTACCGCTCGGTCTGGTGCGCCGTCCGCACCTGGTGGACGGCGGAGCGCTGGATCCGCATCACCGACGACGCGGGCCTGGCCCGGTTCATCGGCGTGAACCGGCTCGAGATCGGCCCGATGGGCAACCCGGTCATCGCCAACGCCCTCGGGCAGCTCGACGTGGACATCATCCTCGACGAGGGCCCGGACGTGACCAACGTCATGGGCGACGTGTTCGACATCCTGTCGTCCCTGGCGCAGAGCAAGATCCCGGTGCCGCCCCAGGTGTTCGTCGAAATGTCCGCCCTGCCGAAGGCGGTCAAGGACAAGGTGCTCGGCATGATGTCACCCGAGCCCGACCCCGTCGCTCGGCAGCTCCAGGCCCGCCAGGCCGAGGCGGAGGTCGCCGGCCAGGAAGGCAAGGCGGCCGAGAGCTTCGCCCGGGCCGACAGGACCCAGGCCGAGACCGCCCGCCTCGCCGGACCGGGATGGCCGGCACAAGGCCGGCCATGACGTGAGAGGGTGGCAGGAAGGGTGGAGGATGCCATGACGGGGGAGGGTGTTGTCACCGGCCCTGACCACCTTCTCCACGTCATCACCGGGCTTGTCCCGGTGATCCCGATTGTTCAACGCGCCGCGCCTTTCGGATCGGGATGGCCGGCACAGGGCCGGCCATGACGTGCGGAGGGTGGCGTGACGGGGAGGGTGCCGTGACGGGGAGGGTGGCCATGACGTGGAAAGGGCGGAGGGTGCCATCACCAGCCCTGTCCCCGATGCTCCGGTTCGTCCGCGCCACGATACGGCGCAAAGGCTCCGGGCCGCCTCAAGGGCCCGTTTCGCGTTCGCCCCGGCGCACGGGGGCGCCTTCGTAGCCTCGACGACAGAGAGGAACACCATGACCACGGACGACAGCCGGGGCGCCCCCGCGCCCCTGGACGATGACGCTTTGTTCGATGCGATCACCGCCGGCGACACGCTGCCGGCCCTCGGTGACGCGGAGGCCGTGCCTCCCGAGCCGGCCGCTCCGCCGGCTTCGGAACCAGCCCCTCAGCCGGCCCATCACGTTCCGCTCTCCGAGCTCCTGAACGAGCGGGAGAAGCGGCAGGCCCTCGAACGCGAGCTGGCGGACATCCGCCGGCACGAGGTCGAGCCGGTCCTCGCGCCGGTGCAGACCATCGTCATGGGGCTGACGCGCGAGGTCGCGGAACTCCGCTACTCGCGCGACGAGGTGGCGGAAGCCGAACGGGCCTTCAACGAGGCGGCCGAGTCGGGCCGCCTGGATCCTGCGCTGCACCATCGCATCAACACGTCCGCCAATCCCTTCGCCTCGGCGGTGGAATGGCATCGGCAGCAGAAGGTTCTCTCGGAGGTCGGCGGCGATATCGCGGCCTTCCGCCAGAGAGAGCGCGAAGCGGCCTTGAACGACCCCGAGTTCCTGAGAGCGGCGCTGGAGCGCGCCCGCGCCCAGGCTCAACCGGCGCCCGTGGTCCATCGTCCCGGCTCCCCGCAGCCGGCAGCAACCCTGCCGTCCGTGTCCCGCATGGGCGCGGCGGCTCCCATCAGCCAGACCCAGCCCGACATGGCCGCCGACGACACCCTCTGGGATGAAGTCACGGCCAGGCGAAAGCGCGCCTGAAGGCGTTCGGGCTCGGTCCCCTTTCTGAAAAGGACATGCGGCCATGGCCGTCACGACGAACCACTCCAACAACGAGCTGATCAAGTTCAAGCGCGAGGTCACCTACGGGTATCTGCGCAACAGCCGGCTGTCGCGCTATCAGGGCACGTCCGCCAATGCGGTCATCCGCCTGGTCAAGGACCTTCAGGCGGACGGCAAGGAGATCCGCGTCCCGTTGGTCGACCAGCTGCGCGGCCAGGGGCTCGGCACCGGCACCCTGACCGGCAACGAGGAGGCCATCGACAATTACGGCGCTCCCATGTGGGCGGACTGGCTGCGCCACGCGGTGCGCTGGAACAAGGCCACGGACAAGGACTCGGCGCTGAACATCCGCAACATCGCGACGCCGCTCCTGTCCAACTTCGGCAAGCGCATGGTGCGCGACGAGACCATCGACGCCATGCTGTCGATCCCGACCGCGACCCCGCCCGCGGGCTTCCGCGGACCCAGCGGCTCCCGCATCAACGGGATCAGGTGGGCCGATGCCACGCCGGCCCAGCGCAATAACTGGTTCGACGCCAACGGCGACCGCATCGTCGTCGGCGCCGCGCTCGGCAACCGGGTTGCGGGCTCGGCGGCCTCGTCGCTCGCCAACGTGGACACGACCAGCGACCGCCTGGGCACGGGCATCGTGTCGCTCGCCAAGCGCGTCGCCATGAGCACGACGGAGAACAAGATCACCCCGTACATGGTCGACGACACCGACGAGGAGATGTACGTGATGTTCGTCGGCTCGCGCGCCATGCGCGACCTGAAGAACGACGACGCCATGAAGGCGGCTCTTCGCGAGGCCCGGCCGCGCGAGGGCGCGGCCTGGGAGAAGAACCCGCTCTTCAAGGCGGGCGATCTGTGGTGGGTCAACGTGCTCGTCACGGAGATCCCGGAGATCGACGAGCGCCTGACGCTCACGGGCGCCGGCGCCGCCGGCTCCAACGTGGTGCCGGGCTTCCTCTGCGGGGTCTCGGCGCTGGCCTATGTCATGGGCCAGATGCCGACCCCGACCCAGGCCGACGAGACCGATTACCAGTTCAACACCGGGATCGGCACCGAGACCCAGTACGGCATCGGCAAGGTGGCCAAGATCCCGCCCGGCGGCACCCAGCTCAAGGACTGGGGCATGGTGACCGTCTTCACCTCGAGCGTGGCGGACGCCTAAGCGCCGGCGGGTGTTATCACCGGCCCATCCCACCCTCTCCACGTCATCACCGGGCTTGTCCCGGTGATCCCGCTTCTGAGAGCCGCCGCGCCTCACCGGATCGGGATGGCCGGCACAAGGCCGGCCATGACGTGGAGAGGATGTCAGGACCGGACCACCCACCCTCCACCCCATCATCGGGCGGCGGCCGTCTCCGGACCGCCGCCCGTTCTGCGAACCCTTGAAGGAATGCCCCCATGGCAACCGTGATCTATCGCGACCGTGACCGCACGGCGCCCCGTGTGACCTGGCAGGGAATCGAGTTCCTGGACGGCCAGCCCGTCGCGGTGGACGACCCGGCCCTCCTGGCGAAGGCGGCAGCGAACGCCTTCTTCGAGATCGCGGGCGAAGCGCCCGCGCCGCGCCGCGGGCGCCCGCCGAAGGCTGTGACCCATCGTGAGGTGACCCATGACGAAAACCAAGGCTGAGCTCGCCACCCGGGCGCTCGGCATCCTGAACATCCTGCAGGCGGGGCAAGCGCCGCACCCCGAGGACCTGACGGCCGTCGCGGGCATCGTCGATCCCCTCGCGGCGCAACTCGGTCTCGACAACGTCATCTACGTGGACGACACCGACGGGATCGACGACGCGGTGTTCCTGCCGCTCGCGGCCCGCCTGGCCCTGGAGATCGCGCCGGATTTCGGCCTTCCCGCCGTCGACGACGCCACGAAGGCGAGAGCCGAGGTCCCCCTGCGGCGCCTGGCGGCGCGGCCGCCGTCCTACCGTCCGCTCACGATGACGAGCTTCTGATGCCGGCCATTCCCTATCCGGTCTCCTCCACGCCCGGGCAGCGTCCGGGCGAAGGGCAGGGGCGGCTGATCAACGTCTATGCCGAGACGCTGGGCGAGAGCATCCGCTATCTCGGGACGCCGGGCCTTGCCGTCTTCGCCAATGCGGGCAAGTCGACCCCGCGCGGCATGATCGAGGTCAATGGCGACGTCTATGCGGTCTATGCCGCCGGCGTCGTGAAGGTGGCGGCGAATGGCGCGGTGACGGCGCTCGCCGGCTCCATCCCCGGCACGGACGGCGTGACGCTGGCGCGCAACAATAGGGTTTCTGGCGGCGTCTCGACGCCCGATATCGTGGCGGTGCGGGAGACGGGCGGCGCCTACGTGCTCACCCCGACGACAGTCTCGGCCTATCCCGATGCGGATCTGCCGGCGACAGCCAACAGCGTGGCATTCCTGGACGCCTTTCTCATCTTCAGCGTTGCCGACGGGCGGATCTTCGCCTCGGAACTCAACGCGACCGCCATCAATGCCCTCAGCGTCGCCACCGCGGAAGCCCAGCCCGACGGGTTGATCCGCTGCGTCTCCCATGCGGGCGTGATCTATGCGATGGGCCGGGACACCATCGAGCCCTGGCTCAATGTCGGCGATTCCCCGTTCCCGCTCCAGCGCGGCACCTCCGTCCTGTCGGTCGGGCTGCTCACGGCCATGGCGATTGCGGGGTTCGGGGTCGGATGGGACGACGTCCCGTATTTCGTGGCGCACAACAAGACCGTCCAGGCGCTCAAGGGCTACCAGACCGAGAAGGTCTCGACGCCGGATGTGGAGGCGTTCATCGCGGCCTCCACGGTGTCGACCCTCGAGGCCTGCGTCTACACCCTCAACGGCAATGCCTTCTGGTCGCTCTCGTCCGACCAAGGGACCTGGGAGCTGAATGTCAGGACCGGACAGTGGCACGAGCGCGTCAGCGCCGGCCTCAATTGCTGGCGCGGCTCGAAATCCGTGAAGGCCAACGACAAATGGCTCATCGGCGACAGGCTGTCGACCAATCTTCTCACTGTCTCCGAGAGCCTGAGGACCGAGGCCGGAACCGCCGTCGAAGCTACCTTCGAAAGCGGCCCGCTGAAGGAGTCCCCGACCAGGATGGTCGTTCCATCCCTGTTCGGGGAATTCACGCCCGCCGAGGAGACCGACGTCGCCGTGTCGTGGTCGCATGACGGCGGCAAGACCTGGTCGAACCCGGTGACGCGCTCGCTCGAACAGGCGGACAAATTCCCGGTGCGGGTCAACCGGCTCGGGCTTTCGACCCATCACGGTTTCCGGGTCCGGTTCAAGACGTCGTCGGCGAAGGATTTCGCATTCATGGGGGCGTCGGTTCCCGACCCGCAGGGGAGGACGCCGTAATGCCCACCGAGGACAACATCGATCTGGCCAGGCTGCCGCCGGTCCTGCCCGTCACCGTGGCGCGCACGACACCGGACGGCCTGCCGACCAAGGAACAGCTCGACTGGGACCAGTTCGCCCGCAACTGGTACAAGACCACCGTCGTCAACCTGAACACGCGCCTGACGGAGGTGCGCTCCGACACGGACGGCAATTCGGCCTCCATCGTCGAGGAGACGAACGCCCGCACGAGCGCCGACGAAGCCCTGGCTGAGCAGATCACGACGGTCGAGGCGAGCGTCGGGAATTTCACCGCAGGAGGGCAGGTCTATTTCGGGGCCCGCGCGACGCCGGCCGGGGCCGAAGCGGCCTATGGCATCTACCTGACCGCCGGGAATGCCTTCACGGGCTTCGAGATGATCGCGAAGAGCGACGGCACCTCGGCCATCGGGCTGAGCGCGAACCAGCTCTACTTCACCGACAGCGGGACGGGCACGAACGTCTTCAGCTACACGGGCGGCGTGTTCCGGTTCAATGTCCCGGTCGAAGTCAGGACCGGAGAGTTGGCGCCGAACGCAGCGACCAAGCCCGACAAGACGACCATCAACTCATCGAACATTGTAGGCAATACGAGCGGGAACTGGGTCAATCTGATTTCCCACACGGTCGATGCCGACGGCAGCACCTATTCGGCGCTGATCATCGCTGATTTCATGTATCGGGTCGTTCCCTTCTCAGGCACGTCCAACGGCAGTTGGAGGCTGATCAGGCAGAGGGGAACCACAGTGAATACGCTCCGGCAGGGGGACCTTATCGTCTTCACCAACTATTTCCCTGTGCTGACGGCCCGACTGCTCGATGACATCCAGGACAACGACGTCATCCGCATTCAGGTCCTGGTCGGCGGCGACAGCACGGCGGCGTTCCAGTTCGACGACAAGGCGATCCTCGTCGACGTCCGCAAGCGCTGATCACCTTCCCACAGCTTCAAACTTCGGGAGACGCTCATGTCCTCACCCTTCTCCGGCAGCGCCGGCCGCCGCGCCGCCGTGGCGGAAATGGCCTATCTGGACAATGCGCAGAAGGGCATCGACCAGCGCATCAAGAGCGGGCGCAACGCCAGCCTCAAATCCCTCAACGGCGGCTACAAGAGCGCCCTTGCCGTGAACCAGCAGGAACAGGCGCTCTACAACCCCTACCGGGACACCGGCCTGTAGGCGCTCGGCCAGTATTCCGATGCCGCCGGCCTGAACGGGCCGGAGGGGCACGACCGGGCGGTGGCGGCGTTCCGCGCCGGCCCCGGCTACCAATACCAGGTCGACCAGGCCACCGACGCGGTCGCGCGCAAGGCGTCCGCGTTGGGCATGCTCGGATCCGGCAACACCGCGGCGGCGATCTCGGATCGGGCCGGCCACATGGCCGATCAGGAATACGACCGGTATCTCGGCCGCCTCGACGGGCTCAACAGGCTCGGCTACGACGCCACGGGCCGCCAGGCCGGCGTCCTCTCCGACCGGGCCGACCTGTTCACCGGGCGCGGCCGGGACAGGGCCTCGGTCTATGGCGATGCGACGCGTCTTGGGGTCAGCACGGCCCAGCATACGGCGGACGGCGCCGTGAGCGCCCTGCACGGCGGCATGATGGCCGGGCAGAACGCCGCCGCGAACCGCTTCGGCGCCATCATGGGCGGCTTGCAGCTCGGCTCGAAACTCCTGGGCGGCGCCGCGGGCGGCGGCGGCCTGGGCAGGCTCGGCAGCCTGTTCGGTTGAGGAGGGCACGTCATGTCCGGTGGTTACGGCCCTCCCGATTGTTTGATGCGCAACGCCTCTCGGAAGCGGGATCACCGGGACGAGCCCGGTCATGACGGGGAGGATGATCATCGCTGTGGCGTGACCTTTCCCACGTCATGGCCGGGCCTGTCCCGGCCATCCCGATTGCTGGAAGCGCAACGCCTCTCGGAAGCGGGATCACCGGCACAAGGCCGGTGATGACGTGAGAGGGTGGTCAGGGCCGGTGACGACACCCTCCGCACGTCATGGCCGGGCTTGTCCCGGCCATCCCGATCCGGTGAGGCGCGGCGCCTCTCGGAAGCGGGATCACCGGGACAAGCCCGGTGATGACGGGGAGGGTGCTGTGACCCGGTGATGACGGGGCGAGGGGCACTGGCGTGGCCCGCTCTCGTCCGCACCAGGCCTACTCGCCGCCGCTGCGCTGGTCGGCGGCGCGGCCGCCGCACCGGGAGCCGTCGCCGGCCCAAATCACGCGCTAACCGATCGAGCCGCCTCCGGGCGGCTTTTCTCTTTCCAGGGCTCCCTCACGGGGGCCTTTTTCGTTGGAGCCGCCATGGCCAGTTCCGCCCCTTACCAGTTCTGCTTGTCCGCATCCGACGATGCGACCGTGCTGTTCGCGCTCGACTTCGCGCTCGACGGCGAGACGGACTTTCCCTTCGAGGAATACGAGTTCGCGTATTCCGTCGGCGGCTGCGGTTCGAGCGTCCTGCTGACGGTCGGCAACGGCCTGACGGTCGACGCGCCCACGATGACCTTCCGCATCGAGAAGGGCGTCCTTCCCGTGGGCGACTATCCGCACGGCCTGCGCGCCACCAGCACGGTGACCGGCGACATCGTCCAGATCTTCGACGGCACGCTCACCATCAACGAGGGCAATTTCCCATGACGGCACGTCTCAGCGCCACCGGGCGCTCCAACCTCCGCCTCACGTTCCGGGCCGGCATCGGCGGAGCGCCCGGCTGGTCGCCGGTCTTCGCCGTCGCGTCCGACGGCACCCGCCGCGTCCTTCGCGTCTCGGACTGGATCGGCGGCCGCCTCGACAAGCCCGCCACGGGTCAGTATCTCGGCGCGGCCGGGCTCGTGAGCGACATTGCCGACGCGGTCGACATCCGTGGGTCGCAGGGCATCCAGGGAGAGAAGGGCTGGGCTCCGGTCCTGTCTGTGGTCAACGACGGCGCGCGCCGCGTTCTTCAGGTGACCGACTGGACGGGCGGCGCCGGCCCGAAGCCCGCGACCGGCCGCTATATCGGGGCCACGGGGCTGGTGTCGGATATCGCGTCCGCCGTGGACATTCGCGGCGCGCAGGGCATTCAAGGCATCCAGGGGATCCAGGGCATTCAAGGTCCGACCGGCCCGCAGGGGCCGCAAGGTCCGCAGGGCCCGCCCGGTCCCCCGGCCACGCACACTCATCCGTCAACCGATATTGCGGACAGCACCGCGTTGGGGCGCTCCCTTCTGACGGCCGCCAGTCAGGCAGCCGCCCGCAGCGTCATCGCCTTCAACGAGGCCGTCGATGATCGGGTGGCGAGCCTCATCGTCGCCGGACCGGGGATCTCCAAGGACTACAACGACGCGCTCGACTCCTTGACGATCTCCACGAATGCAGCGCTGACAAAGCTCGCTGAAGGGTCTTCGACGTCCGCGAGCGTCATCATCATTTCGTTTCCGACGGGGTACAACAGGTTCAAGATCGTTGCGACCGGCCTCTATCCGACGACAGGCGATTCCATCCTGTACGGTCAATTCAGCTATGCATCCGGGGCTCCGCAGAACCACTATGCCGGGAGCTGGGTCGCGAGCAACGGCGCGAGCGGTGTCTTCTCCGGAGCGAACGAATTCTTCATCCGCCTCTCCAACACGATCCGCGCTGTCAGTTCCGATTTCTTGCAGACAGGGTCTCTGCTCGACATGGATGTGGTTGTGGCCAACATCCCATGGAGCATCTCGAATGTGCTGCGATCCAGCGTTTCGCACCACATGGCCGGGAACATCATGTCACACGTCGAGGTCACCGGTCGATTCGATCCGGCCGGATTCGAGTCGGGAGGCTATCGCTCGAGCGGCGTTTCCTTGTTCTTCGGAAACGGGCAGCCGGTGAATGCCAAATGGGCGCTCTACGGATGGGAGGGATGACATGCCGCTCTACAAGAACATCGATGGCGTCGACGTGGAAATGTCGTCCGAGGAGGAGGCCGCCTTCATGGCGGCCCTTCCGCCGGCACCGCCGCGCTCCCTCGACCGCGGGTCCTTCCTCATCAAGCTCGAAACCCTCGACAGGTACGATGATGTCCTGACTTGGCTCGCGAGCCGGCCGACCATGACGAAGATCAAGTTCAATGAGGATCCCGTCTTCTTCGAGGATGACCCGGACGTGGCGGATATGGCCGCCGCCCTCGACATCGAGGTCTCGTACATCTTCGACCCCGGGGTCTAGCGCACCGGACCACACACACCACGTCATCACCGGGCTTGTCCCGGTGATCCCGATACGGTGGAGCGCCGAGCCCTAAAAGATCGGGATGGCCGGCACAAGGCCGGCCATGACGTGAGAGGGGGCAGGAAGGGCGGAGGGTGCCATGACCGGGAGGGTGTTCGCACCGGCCCTTGCCACCTTCTCCACGTCATCACCGGCCTTGTGCCGGTGATCCCGATGACGAAGAGCGCCACACCTCACCGCACCCGCCCCCGAGGCGGGTTTTTTATTGGAGATTCCCTGATGGCCGCAGTGAACGTCCCGCGCGTGCTCGCGCTCGTCCTCCGCATCGAAGGGGGCTATGTCGACCATCCCCAGGACCCGGGCGGCGCCACGAAATTCGGCATCACCCTCGACACCCTGTCCGAGTGCCGCGGCCGGCGCTGCACGAAGGCCGATATGCGCGCCCTGACGGAGGAGGAGGCCGGGGCGATCTACCGCGCCCGGTACTGGAACCGGGTGCGCGCCGACGAGCTGCCGCCCGGCATCGATGAGGCCGTCTTCGACTTCGCCGTGAATTCCGGGCCGTCCCGCGCGGTCATCGCCCTGCAACGGGCGCTCGGCGTGGCGGATGACGGCGTCCCGGGCCCCGTCACCCTGGCGGCGGCCCGGCGCGCCAACCCGCGCAAGGTCGTGAACGCGATCTGCGACGACCGCCTCGCCATGATGAGGCGGCTCGGCCCCTGGAGGACGTTCGGCAAGGGCTGGTCCCGCCGCGTCGCCATGGTGCGCGCCGCGGCGCTCGCCCTGACCGACGCCCCGCCGACGCTCGCGGAGCGGGCGACGGCCCTCTTCAAGCGGGCGGCCTGACATCCCCGGCCGCCGGGGATCGGGGGGCGCCATCCAAGACCGAGGACCAGACGCATGACCAGTGAAGTCGTGAAGAGCCTTGCCCGCCAGGTGCTGACCATCGCGGGCTCCTATCTCGTGGCCAAGGGCTACGTGGATGCCGAGAATGCGGCCGCCCTGGCGGGCGCCGTCGCCACCATCGCCAGCGTCGTGTGGAGCGTCACCGCCTCCAGGAAGCGCGCCGCGTAATCCCACCGACCGCGCGGAGCCGCCCGCCGGAGGCGGCCCGCCACAGGGGCGAACCGATGACCGATACCGACACCCGCGACCGGGTCATAGCCCAGGGCGTCCTGCTCGCGGCCTTGGAAAAGAAGATGGACGGCATGGACGCCAAAGTGACGGCCATGCACGAGCTGCTGCTTCAAGGGAAAGGCGTGGCCAGGGCCGGCCGATGGGTCGGCCCCCTGGTGTCGGCTCTCATCGCCTTCGCCGTGTCGCAGCTGGGAGGCTTCATCTCCTTCCCCCGATAGGCGCCTGGCGTTGCGATCCCATCCGGCACATGGACCGGGACATGAAAGCGCGGTAGCCTGTGCGACCATGGGGATGATCAACAGGGGAGGCCCACTCCCCGGCATCGTTTGGGGGCGGCACCGTGTTCACGTTTCTGGCTCAGTTCTTCCTCGGAGAGCCTCCGCGGCAGCAGGATTTCGACGTCGGGCCGATCTATCACTCACCCAACCTGCACGCGTTCTTCATGTTCGGCCTCATCCTGTTCTGCATGTGCCTGGCGCCGGCCGTGCTCGCCCTGTGGAAGTCCCAGAGGCGGGGATGGGCGCTCGCGATCGGGCTGTGCCTCCTCCTCGGGGCCGCCGTGGCGTCGGGCGGCGTCTACGCCAGCGGCTATTCGGAGGCCCGGTATCCGGGCTTCCAGGTCAAGGCGGCCCGGAGCTTCTGAGCCGCGGATCGAGCCCGGTGGTGACGTGAGTGGGTGAGGTGAGGCCGGTGCGAACACCCTCCGCACGTCATGGCATCCTCCGCCCCTCCTGCCACCCTCCACGTCATGGCCGGCCTTGTGCCGGCCATGACGTGGAGGGGAGAGGTGCAGGGGAGAGACGGGCGTCCCGATTGTCCGAGGCTCCCATCCTGAAGCGGCGCGTCGGTTGTGGCCGAAAGGCGGATCCCCTTTTCCGCAGGATGCGCTAGGCTTCGCCCACCTTGCGAGGATCGGAGCCCTTCATGACCGGCTATGGCGACACCTATTATGCCCGCACCCTGACGGACCCGGCGCCCGGCTCGGCCCTGGAGGGCGCCACGCGCGCCGACGTGGTCGTCGTGGGCGGCGGGCTGGCCGGTCTCACGGCCGCTCTCGAACTGGCGCGGGTCGGGCGCTCGGTGGTGGTCCTGGAGGCGGAGCGCGTCGGCTGGGGCGCGTCCGGCCGCAACGGCGGCTTCGTCGGTCCCGGCTACGCGACGAGCCTCGCCAACATCACCCGCATGGTGGGGGCCGACCGGGCCAAGGCCCTGCACCGGCTGTCGATCGAAGGCGTGCGCATCGTCGAGGACAATCTCGGGGCTCTCGGCATGACCGACAACGCCCGGGTCTACGGCAAGATGAGCGTTCTGCGGTACCATGATCCCGATGCCCTCGCGCGCCAGTGCGAGACGATGGACCGGGACTTCGGCTACCGCCTCGAGGTCATGCCGACCGACGCCGTCCGCACCGTCCTGCGTTCGCCGAAATACCATCAGGCGCTCTACGATCCCGCGTCCTTCCACTTCCACCCGCTCAACTACGCCCGCGCCCTGGCGAAGGCGATCCAGGGGCTGAACGGACGCATCTTCGAAGGGTCGCGGGTGGTCGGCTGCGATCTCGGGGGAGCCGAGAAGATCGTCAGGACGGAGCGGGGCGAGGTGAGGGCCCGCGACGTGGTCCTGGCGGGAGGCGGCTATACGGACAACCTCGTGCCGCGCCTGCGCCGGAGCATCCTGCCGATCGCCACCTACGTGCTTCTCACCGAGGCGGCGCCCGAGCGGATCGCCCAGGCGGTCCGGACCCCCATGGCGATCAGCGACAACCGTCGCGCGGGCGATTACTACCGTCTCGTCGACGGGGGCGCGCGCCTCCTCTGGGGCGGCCGGATCACCACGCAGACCACGGAGCCCCGCCGCCTGGCGGACATGATGCGCCGGACGATGGTCTCCACCTATCCCCAGCTCGAGGGCGTCCGCGTCGAGACGGCCTGGTCCGGGCTGATGGCCTATGCCCGCCACCTGATGCCCCTGATCGGGAAGCTTCAGCCCGGAATCTGGCACGTGTTCGGCTTCGGCGGCCGCGGCATGAACACGACGGCCATCGGCGGGCGCGTCATCGCGGAGGGCATTCTCGGCACGAGCGACCGGTACCGGCTCTACGAGCCCTTCGGGCTGGCGTGGAATGGCGGCCCGTTCGGAGTGGCGGCCGCGCAGCTCACCTACTGGACCTATCAGGCCATGGATCTCGCCAAGGAGCGCCGGGCGGCCCGCGCGGCCTGATCGGCCGCTCGCACCACCCGCCACGTCATCACCGGGCTTGTCCCACCCGCCACGTCATCACCGGCCTTGTGCCGGTGATCCCGATCGTTCGAGGCGCGGCGCCCCACCGCATCGGGATGGCCGGGACAAGCCCGGCCATGACGTGGGAGGGTGGCAGGAAGGGCGGAGGTGGCCATGACGTTGAGGGTGTCATCGCACGGAACACCCTAGAGCATCGGACGGTTTGTCGGACCCGCTCGGTTTCTACCTCTGCCCAGGGAAGAGGGGTGGGATGTCGTGGATCCGTATTTTGGTCCGATGCTCTAGTCGTGCCCGAGGCGCATGCGCCGCTCCAGGAACCGGCTGTAGGCGCCCATGCCGTAGGAGAACACCAGGAACACGAAGGCTGCGAAGACATAGCCCTCCAGAACCGCGATGCCGACCCAGTTCGGGTCCGTCATGGCCGTGCGGACCGTGGACAGGAAGTCGAGCAGGCCGATGATCGTGACCAGGGTCGTGTCCTGGAAGAACCCGATGGAGATGTTGACCAGGGGCGGGATGGCGATCTTCAGGGCCTGGGGCAGGACCACGAGACGCATGGCCTGCCAGTAATGCAGGCCCATGGCGCTCGCCGCCTCGTGCTGCCCGCGCGGGATGGCCTGAAGGCCGCCGCGGACCGCCTCGGCGATGTAGGCGGCCGCGAAGATGATGATGGCGATCTGCGCCCGCAGGAGCTTGTCCACCGTGATGCCGCTCGGCATGAAGAGCGGCAGCATCACGGAGGCCATGAACAGGATGCTGATGAGCGGCACGCCCCGGATCAACTCGATGAACACGATGGCGATCACCCGGATGGCCGGGAGCTTCGACGAGCGGGCGAGCGCCAGGACCAGCCCGAGCGGAAATCCCAGGGCAAGGCCCACCGCCGACAGCAGGAACGAGAGCGGCAGGCCGCTCCATTGCGTCGTCGGCACATGGGGCAGGCCGAGGACGCCGCCGCCGATCAGGACCGCCGTGGCGACGATCGTGACGCCCCAGAGCGCGAGCAGCCGTCGGCTCCAGAACCGCGGGATCATGGTGACGGCCATCGCGCCCAGGAAGAGCACCATGGCGAGCAGCACGCGCCAATGCTCGTCGTAGGGATAGACGCCGAAGATCATGAAGCGGAGCTTCGCTTCGTAGAAGGGCCAGCAGGCTCCATGCCCGACCTTGCAGGCCTGGGCGCCGCCTTCGGTGACGGCCCGCGTCACGAGCCAGCCCCAGGCCCCCTTCACGGCGAGCCACAGGATCCACAGGCAGGCGAGCGTGACGACGGCGTTGACCGGGGTGCCGATCAGGGGCTTGAGCGTGCGGCGCAGGAGGCGGCGCTCCACGCCCGGCTCCCGCTGCGCCGGCATCTCGACTTGCGCTTCGGCCATGTCGGTGGCGGTCGTCATGGCTCAGCGCTCCTTCAGCGCGACGCGGCTGTTGTACCAGTTCATGAACACGGAGATCATGATCGACAGGCCGAGATAGACCAGCATGAAGATCGCGATGCCCTCGATCGCCTGGCCGGTCTGGTTCATGGTCGTGTTCGACACCATCACCAGATCCGGATAGCCGATGGCGATGGCGAGCGACGAGTTCTTGAACAGGCTCAGGTAGCTGCTGGTGAGGGGCGGGATGATGACGCGCAGCGCCTGGGGCAGGACCACGAGGCGCATGGTCGATCCGTCCCGCAGGCCGAGCGCCCGGGCAGCCTCCCATTGTCCCTTGCGCACCGAGAGAATGCCGCTTCGCACGATCTCGGCGATGCCGGCCGAGGCCGACAGGGCGAGGCCCACGAGAAGGGCGGTGAATTCCGGCCTGAGCTGGGCGCCCCCGGTGAGGCGGAAGCGCCCCTTCTCCGGAAGGTCCACCGCGAGGTCGGGCTGCGCGATCAGCAGCGCGAGCGCCGGCGGGAGCAGGACCGCCAGGGCGATCCAGGGCCACATGGTGCGCGCCTTGCCCGTCCTGATCCGCTCGGCGGTGGCGCGGCGGCGGAAGACGACCGCGAGGATTCCCCCCAGGACGAGCGCCAGAAGAACCGTGGTGTGCGCGCCCGTCCACACGAGGGACGGCACGGTCAGGCCGCTGTTGCTGAGGAACACATGGGGCATAACCTCCCAGGCTTCCCGGACGCCCGGCAGGCCCGTGACGATCAGGGCGTACCAGAGGAACAGGTAAAGCAGCAGAGGCACGTTGCGCAGCGCCTCCACATAGAGGAAGGCCAGAAACGCCAGCAGCGGATTGCGGGACAGGCGCGCGATGCCGACGAAAAGCCCGATGAGGGTCGCGAGCACGACGCTCCAGGCCGAGACCCAGACCGTGTTGACGATGCCGGCCAGGATGGCGCGCCCATAGGTGTCCGTGGGCTTGTAGTCGATCAGGGTCTGGCTGATGACGAAGCCCGCTTCACGGCTCAGATAGCCGAAGCCCGTCGCGATGTTCTGCTCCGCGAGCTTCTGCGACACGTTCGAGAACAGATACAGGCCCAGAAGGACGATGCTCGCGACGGCGATCACCTGATAGAGAATGGCACGGAACCGCAGATTGTAGAGGAGGCTCGTCCCGCTCATCGCTTCGGCGCGCATGATGATCCTTTCCGGCCGGAACCGAGGGGCGAGCGGGCGGCCGCGAGGCCGCCCGCCGGTCTCAGGCTACCGGAACGGCGGCGCATACAGCAGGCCGCCCTTGGTCCAGAGCTCGTTCGGGCCGCGCGTCAGGCCGAGCCGGGTCTTGGGGCCGAGATTGCGGTCGAAGACCTCGCCGTAGTTCCCGACCGACTTGACGATGTTGTAGGCCCACTTGTTGTCGAGGCCGAGCATCTTGCCGAAATCCCCGTTCACGCCGAGCATGCGCTGGATCTCCGGATCCTCGCTCTTGAGGAACTCGTCCACGTTGGCCTGCGTGACGCCCTTCTCCTCCGCCCCGATGAGAGCATAGACGGACCAGTTCAGGATATCGCGCCAGTTCGGGTCGTTCTGGCGGATGGTCGGCGCGAGCGGCTCCTTGGAGATGGTCTCGGGCAGGACCACGTATTGCGACGGATCGTTGGCGATGGCGCGAACGGAGGCGAGGTCCGAGCGATCCGTCGTGATGGCGTCGCAGCGTCCGTTGAAGAACGCATTGCGCCATTCGTCGGAGTTCTCGAACACCACGGATTCGTACTTGATGTTCCTGGGCCGGAAGAAGTCTTCCAGGTTCTGGAGCGTGGTGGTGCCGGGCAACAGGCAGATGGCCGCATCGGCAAGCTCGCCGGCGCTCTTCACGTTGAGCTTGGAGGGAGCCATCAGCCCCTGGCCGTCGTAGAACACCACGGGGCCGAAATCGAGCCCGAGCGACGCGTCGCGCGTGAAGCTCCAGGTGTTCTGCCGGGACAGGATGTCCACCTCTCCGGACTGCACGGCCTGGAAGCGCACGTTGGTGTTCAGCGGAACGTACTCGACCTTGTCCGGATCGGCGAAGATGGCGGCCGAGACCGCGCGGCAGATGTCGACATCGAAACCGCGCCGCACGCCCTTGTCGTCGGCGTAGGAAAAGCCGGGCGCGACCGGCGACACGCCGCACAGAATCTTGCCGCGCTTCTTGACCGTGTCGAGCGTCGACTGAGCGGATGCCGGCGCTGCCGAAACGGCCGCGACGCCGGCGATGAGGCTCATTGCGAGCCAACGAACCATGGATTTTGGCTGTATCATAGCACTCCCTCTTTGTCCGCGCCTTATCTGGCCGCTGATGCGTCAAGCTAGACCCGAAACAACAAGGGTTTCAAGGACTGATTTTCTTCGCGCCGGACGTTTGCGCGCTTGCTGACCGGCGAAAAGCTATGCACACTCGCCCGCGTTCAACGCAGCGCCCGCTGCGCCCGCCCTTGCCGCGCGAGTGGTTCATGCCCATCCTTCCCAAAGCCGACATCGTCCTCACGAACGGCCGCGTCTTTCTTGGATTTTCAGAACCTGTGACCGAAGCCATCGCCCTCTGGTGCGGGCAGGTCCTCGCGGCGGGAACCTCCGCCGACATGGAGCCCCTCATCGGGCCGGCGACACAGGTGATCGATCTTCGCGGGCGCCTCGCGACGCCGGGCCTGTGCGATTCCCACATGCATCTTCTCCCCTACGGGGTGATCATGGGCCATGTGGATGTGCGCGCCTCGTCCGCCCCGACGCTCGCGTCCCTGCTCGACAAGGTGCGCCAGCGCGCCGCCGTGACGCCGCCGGGCCAGTGGATCCAGGGGCGCGGATACGACCAGTTCGCGCTCGATGTCGGCCGTCACCCGCTCCGGGAGGAGCTCGATGCGGCCGCACCCGACCATCCGGTCGCGATCGTCAGGGCGTGCGGCCATGTGACGATCTGCAATTCCAAGGCGCTCGAACGGGCCGGCATCGACGAGACGACGCCCGTGCCGCAGGGCGGCGCCATCGAGCAGCGCGACGGCCGGCTGACGGGCCTGCTGGCGGAGACCGGTCGCGATCGCCTCAAGGCCGTGCTGCCGGAGCCGACCGATCAGGAATTGGTGCAGGCCATCGACGATGCCGGCCGGGCCTGCCTGTCCTACGGAATCACCAGCGTGATGGATGCGGGCGTGGGCATGAGGGCGGGCTACCGCGAGGTGGCCGCCTATCGCACGGCCCAGCGCCTCGGTCGTCTGCCCGTGCGCACGACCCAGTGCCTGCTCGGAGGGCCGGGCGGGATCGTCGATCAGGCCTATGCGGACGGCGTGGTGACCGGCGTGGGCGATTCCATGCTGCGCGTCGGGCCGGTGAAGATCTTCACCGACGGCAGCGCCGGCGGCCGCACGGCCGCCATGAGCGAGCCCTATGTCGGCGAGCCGCGAACCACCGGCCTGATGCTTCTGCGCGACGACGAGATGAACGACCTCGTGCGCGATTATCACGCCAGAGGCTATCAGCTCGCCGTCCACGCGATCGGCGACGCCGCCATCGAGCAGACCCTCAACGCGTTCGAGCTCGCCCTCGAGGCGATGCCGGACCCCGACCGCCGCCACCGGATCGAGCATGCGGGCTATGCGAGGGCCGACCAGAATGCGCGCATGAAGCGCCTCGGCGTTCAGCCCGTGCCGCAGCCGGTCTTCATCTACGATTTCGGCGACCTGTACGTGTCCGTGGTCGGCGAGACGCGGGCGAAGCCGTCCTATCCGCTCAGGACCTGGATCGATATGGGATTCAAGCCCGCGGCCGGCAGCGACGCGCCGGTCTGCGACATCGATCCGTTCCCCAACTTCTTCTCCATGCTGACGCGCAAGACCTCGCACGGGACCGTCATGGACGAGCGGGAGGCGGTGTCGATCGAGCAGGCCATCATGGCCTTCACGGAGTTCGGCGCCTATGTGAACAAGGCCGAGCACGAATGGGGCCGCCTCGTCCCCGGCCTCGCGGCTGATGTGGCGGTGTTCTCCCGCGACCTGCTGACCGCGTCTCCCGAGGAGATCCTGACCGACACCCGGTGCGACCTCACGATCCGCGGCGGCGCGGTCGTGTTCGACCGCCATGGCGAGACGGGTGTCTCATCCTCCCCGTCATCACGGGGCTTCTACTAACCCTCCACGTCATCACCGGCCTTGTGCCGGTGATCCCGCTTCTGAGAGGCGCCGCGCCTCACCGCATCGGGATGGCCGGCACAAGGCCGGCCATGACGTGCGGAGGGTGGCAGGAAGGGCGGAGGGTGCCATGACGTGGGGAGGGTGTTGTCACTGGGCTTGTCCCACCCTCTCACGTCATCACCGGGCTTGTCCCACCCTCCACGTCATCACCCGCTCACACAACCCTCTCACGTCATCACCGGCCTTGTGCCGGTGATCCCGCTCGTCTGAAACGCAGCGCCTTTCAGTATCGGGATGGCCGGCACAAGGCCGGCCATGACGTGCGGAGGGTGGCGGGAAGGGCGGAGGGTGCCATGACGTGCGGAGGGTGGCAGTGAGACCGCAGGATGGCCGGCACAGGGCCGGCCATGACGTCGAGGAGGGTGGCAGGAAGGGCGGAGGGGGCCATGACCCGGAACGGTCGCATCCTGCGACGGCCGCTCGCGGCGGATCAGCCGCGGAGGGGGAAGACCCGCGGGCTCAGCTGCTCGAGGCCGCGTCCGGCCCAGTCGCGCTGGGGCGCGGCCGCGATGGCTTCCGCCTGGCCCCGGCGCAGCATGTCGAGATCCTCGTCGATGGCGAAATCGAGAACCTCGCCATCCCGGACCACCTGGCGTCCGTCCACGTAGACGTCCTTGATGGCCCTGTCATTGGCCGAGTAGACGAGGCTGCGAACGGGTTCGTAGTCGGGCTGCATGTAGGGATTGGCCATGTCGACGACCGAGAAGTCGGCCTTGCAGCCCGGGGCCAGGCGGCCGAGATCGGGGCGGCGGATCATGTCGGCCCCGACGGCCGTGGCCGCCATGAACGCGTCGTGGGTCGTCGCGGCCGTGAAGCTGCCCGCCACGATGCGGCCCGCATAGCAGGCCATGCGCAGTTCATCGAGCATGTTGTGCGGGAAGCTGTCGGTGCCGATGCCGCACCGGATGCCGGCCTTCACGTAGCGGGTCAGGGTGTTGAGGGCGATGCCGCGCCGGGCGAAGACCACGGGGCAATGCGCCACCTGGGCGCCGCTGTCGCGCAGGCGCTCGAAGTCGTTGGCATGCGGCCAGTGCAGCCAGGGATGATCGTTCAGGAAGATGCAGTGCCCGATGATCGTGTCCGGCCCGAGGGCGCCGATCCGGTCCAGCCACTCGATCGGGGTGCAGCCGTAGCGCCGCATGATCTCCTGGAACTCGACGATGCTCTGGGCGGCGTGGATCTGGATCGGCTGGCCGCGCTCCCGCGCCGCATCGAGCGCATCGCGGATCTGCCCTTCGGTGCAGGTGTCGATCTGGGCCGGCCCGATGAAGCCCGTGATGCGCCCGCTCGGGTGCTTCGAGGCGGCATCGGCGATCTCGATCGCCTCGCGCAGGAGCCGGTCGCCCGTCGCGGGATCGAGATCGTACTCGACCGAGTGGCCGTTCGTGGTCTTCCAGGGGCCGGACCGGAACATGCCCCAGAGCACGGCCCGGATCCCGGTCTCGGCATATTCGTCGGCCCAGGACGTCCGCGGGCGGCCGAGGTCGCAGATGGTCGTGACGCCGCTTTTCAGCAGCTCCGATGTGGCGACGCGCAGCGCGGGACGCGTGTATTCCGGTCCGATCTGGAAGACCGGCATGAACTCGTAGAGCGAGCTCTGGCCCAGGCGCGGGCTGCCCAGCTCCTCGAGCATGCCCTTCCAGCCGGGCTCGTGGCCGGGATGGCTGTGAACATCCACGAAGCCCGGGATGATCATCATTTTTCGGGCGTCGATCTCCGCGTCGACCGGGCCGGCGTAATCCTTGCCGACATGCACGATGTCGGCGCCCCGGATCACGAAATCCGCGCCCCGCAGGTAGACGTGGGATCGCTCGGCCTCGTCCCAGGCGACGATCCAATCGCAGTTGCGGAACAGGGTGGTCTTGGTGGCGCTGGTCATTGCAGGCTCCATGAGGGCAGACGGGGGACTGAATCGGAGGGATCGATGGTTTACGGCGCGGCGGCCTGCGACAGGCGCACGTGTCCGACCGCCATGACGACGGCGGCCTGGGTCGGTTCGACGACCGGAATGCCGACCGCCTGTTCGACGGCCGCGCGGTAGCGCGCCATGCCGGCGCAGCCCATCACGAGAACGTCGGCGCCATGGGTCGCCCTCAAGGCGCGTCCGACCTCGATCATCCGGTTCAAGGTTCGATCTTCATCGGACAGTTCTGCAACGCCCAAACCGATCGGCAGGTCGGCGGCGAAGCGGTCCAGGACGCCCATGGCGCCGAACATGCGCAGATGCCGCGGGATGGAGGTGGGCAGGATCGCCATGACGCCGAACCGCTGCCCGAGGGTGAGCGCCGCCAGCACGCCGCATTCGGCGATCCCGAAGACGCGATGCCGGCTCTGCTCGCGAAGGGCATGGAGCCCCGGGTCCGAGAAGCACGCGATGACGAATGCGCCCGCATCCTGTTCCAGTTCGGCGGCCTTGCGCAGCATGGGCATGACGACGCCGTCCACGTCGCGCTGCGACTGGATGCCGGGCGGTCCCTCGGCCAGGGACAGGCACACGATGCCGGGCCCGTCGGCGCCGCGCAGGGGAGCCACGGCGCTGTCGATGGCCGCCGTGACGGCCTGCGACGAGTTCGGGTTGATCACGTAGACGGTCGGTCCCATGACGGTTTCATCCTCAGCGAGCGAGCGGCAGGGACGTGTGCGCCAGCACGGCCAGGGGGCGGCCTTGCGGATCGTCCCGTTCGGCCCGCCGGCAGGCGCGCTTCTGCGCGTCCCGCAATTCCCGGACCGCGCCGTCATAGTCGAGACGGACGATGCGCCTGTCCTTCACCACCGCATGGCCGTCCACATAGACGTCGCGGATGGCGCGCTCCGCCGCGCAATGGATCAGGTTGCGCAGGGGATCGTGGACCGGCTGCATGGCCGGGTGGCTCAGATCCACGAGGGACAGATCCGCCTTCGCGCCGACGGCCAGGCGTCCGATGTCGCTTCGGCCGAGCGCGCGCGCGCCGCCGGTCGTCGCGGCCGACAACAGGCCGCCGGTGTCGATGTCGAAGACGCTGCGGCCGGCGATGCGCGAGCAGATCAGCGCCTCGCGCATTTCCTCCAGCATGTTGAAGGGATAGCTGTCGGTGCCGAGCCCCACATTGACGCCCGCGCGGCGATAGGCCCCGAGGCTTTCCAGGGTCATGCCGCTGCGCGCGAAGGTGACCGGGCAATGAGCGACGGACGTGCCGCTCCCGGCCAGGCGCGCGAGGTCGTCGCGGCTGCGCTGCCGGGTCCAGGAATGGTGATCGAGGAAGATGCAGTGGCCGAGGATCAGGTCGGGGCCGAGAACGCCCAGGCGCTCCAGCATCGCCGGGGCGGTCTCGCCGGTGCGCCGCAGCAATTCCTCGTGCTCGGCCATGGTCTGCGCCGCATGGATGGTGATGCGCAGGCCGCGGCTGCGGGCCTCGCCGACCGCCATCCGCAGCAGCTCTTCGGAACAGGTCTCGATCTGCGACGGGGCGACGACGCCGTCGATGCGCCCGCTCGGATGCGCGCGCGCCTCCTCCACGAAGGCCAGGGCCTCGGCATAGCGCTCCCGGCCGCGGGCCTCGTCCCAGTCGAAGTCGAGGCGGTGGCTCCCGGCCATGCGCCATTGCGCCTCCCGGAACCCGGGCGCCAGATAGGCCCGCAATCCGCTCTCCACCGCGAGCGGGAGCCATTGCGGATAGGGCGACGCGATGTCGAGATGGGTGGTCACGCCGCTGCGCATCAGGTCGCCCAGCATCACCGTCTGGCAGGCCGCCTTGGCATCCTGGTCCGCGTCGATCAGGGCCGAGTACTCGTAGAGGGCGTTGCCCCACAGGGCGGCGGTTCCCGCATCCTCGAACAGGCCCTTGGCGATCGGCTCGTCGCCGGAATGGCAGTGAACGTTGACGAGGCCGGGCATGACCATCAGGCTCTGGCCGGCGATCTCCTCGTCGGCACGCCCCGCATAGTCCGGGCCGATGGACAGGATGCCGGCCGTCGAGAAGGCCACGTCGGCGTCCTGCCGATAGACATGGCGCGAGGCCTCCTCGTCCCAGGCGACCACCCAGGCGGCCTTCCGAACAACCTTGATTGTGTCCGTCATGATCGATCTGTTCCATGCATGCGGGTTGGCATGCGGGTTGGGGACCGGTGGCCGGCGGGCCGACAGGCTTTCGCGATGTCTCTCACAGCAGCTGCGCGCCGAAATTGCGGCCCGGGTCGAACTCCGGAGAGAGGCGGCCCGTCGGCCGCATGGCGGGGGAGCACCCGCGCAGTTGCAGCCGTCCGGATCCCGGCGCCGCCTTGAGCGTGCCGTCCGCGATGAGGGTTTCGCCCCGGCGCAGGACGGTCTCCGGCCAGCCCTTCAGCCTTCGGCCCGCGAAGGGGTTGTAGCCCACGTTGTCGTGCAGCCCGTCATCGGTGAGGACGACCTCCCGGTCCGGATCCCAGATGGCCACATCCGCATCGGCCCCGACCGCGATGGCGCCCTTGCGCGGATGAAGCCCGTAGATCCTCGCCGGGGCCGTCGCGGTCAGCTCCACGAATTTTTCGAGGCTCGAACGTCCCCGGCTCACCATGGCGTCGAAGAGCAGCGGCAGGCGGGTCTCCAGCCCGGGCAGCCCATTGGCGATCTGCTTGAAATCCGCATCGGCCCCGGCGGCGAGCTTGCCGCTCCCGTCGAACCGATACGGCGCGTGATCGGAGGAGACCACCTGGAGGTCGCCGAGGTCGAGACCGCGCCACAGGGCTTCCTGGTCCGACGGGGTGCGGGGCGGCGGCGAGCACATCCACTTGGCGCCTTCGAGACCGGGCCGGTCGAGGTCGTCGGCGGTGAGGAACAGGTATTGCGGGCAGGTCTCGGCGAAGACCTTGACGCCCTCGCCGCGGGCGCGCCGGACGATGGCCGCCCCCTCGGCCGTCGAGACATGGAACAGCATGATCGGCTGGTCCAGGAGCTGCGAGAAGCGGATGAGGCGCTCGAACGCCTCGATCTCGCCGACCCGGGGATGGCTCACGCCGTGGTATTTCGGCTCGCCGTAGCCGCGGGCCACCAGCCTGTCGGCCATCCATTTGATCATGCCGTGATTCTCGGCATGGGCGCAGACCATGGCCCCGTGCCGGCGGGCCACCATCATGACGTCGAGAATCTGCTCGTCGAGAAGGCGGACCCGGTCATAGGTCATGAAGATCTTGATCGACCGGTGCCCGGCCTCGATCAGGCGGGGGAGATCCTGCTCCAGGGTTTCCGCACTCGGATCGGAGATCCACAGATGGAACGCGTAATCCGTCACGGCCCCGGCCGCGGCGAGGCGCGCGTAGTTGTCCACGACCGCGCCGAGATTGTCGCCGCGATGCTGCGCGGCGAAGGAAATGACCGTCGTGGTGCCGCCGAACGCGGCCGACCGCGTGGCCGACTCGAACGTGTCGGCGTTCATCAAGCCTCCGCCGGAGAGCTGCTCGATATGGCAATGGGCATCCACGCCGCCGGGAAGAACCAGCCTGCCGGCCGCATCGATGGTGGAGCGGGCCCGAAGCTCCCGGCCGAGGGCGGCGATCACCCCATCCTGGATCGCCACATCCATCGCGGCGACGCCGTCCGTCGACGCGACGCGTCCGCCTTTGATGACCAGATCATATTCGGCCAATGTCAGTTTCCCCCCGAGGATTCCCGGATGATCGCTTGTTGTTATGACGCTCAATCTATGCCGATGAAACGGGCGTCAGCAAGGGCAACGTGATGCGCGGGCGAGACGTTGTGAGGGTGTCGTCACCGGCCCTTGCCACCTTCTCCACGTCATCACCGGGCTCGTCCCGGTGATCCCGATTGTTCGAGGCGCCGCGCTTCAACGGATCGGGATGGCCGGCACAGGGCCGGCCATGACGTGTGGAGGGTGGTGTGAGCGGCTTCTACCAACACTCCACGTCATCACCGGGCTCGTCCCACCCGCCACGTCATCACCGGGCTTGTCCCGGTGATCTCGATACGGTGAGGCGCCGCGCTTCAACGGATCGGGATGGCCGGCACAGGGCCGGCCATGACGTGGGGAGGGTGTCAGGAAGGGCGGAAGATGCCATGACGTGGGGAGGGTGGCAGGAAGGGCGGAGGATGCCATGGCGTGGGAGGGGGCGCGCGATGGTCAGCCCGCCCTCAGATGCGGCAGGACGTGAGCCGGGACGGCCGCTTGCAGGCCGCACCAGGCGCAGGCCGCGCTCACGGTCACCACGATGATCGCCGGGCCGGCGAACGGGTCGTGCCCGCCGCGCAGGAGGCCCACGGCGAAGGGGCACAGGGACGCGCCGAGATAGCCGATGCTCTGCGACATGCCGGACAGCATGGCGGTCACCTCGGCGGTCGGCGCCCGGATGGTGACGAAGAGCAGCGCCAGGCCGAACAATCCTCCCTGGCCCAGGCCGAGAAGCAGCGCCCAGAGAAGCCTGCTCGCGAGCGGCGCGTAGATCAGCCCGAGAAAGCCGAAGCAGGTGGCCGCGAGGACGAGCACGATCATCAGGCGCGGCGATGCGCGCCGTGCCGCGAGCGACGGAACCAGCAGGGCCGTCGCCGTCTGGGCCAGGATCGACACGGAGGTGACGGCGCCCGCGTTCAGCACATCGAGCCCGCGGTCGCGCAGCAGGGTCGGCAGCCATCCGAGAACGATGAAGGCCAGCCCGGCCTGCAACCCCATGAAGGCCGTGACAGACCAGGCGAGGCGGTCGCGCAGCAGCAGCGAGAATCGCGGCAGAGACCCGGTGCCCGAAGCCGCGGCGCTCGACGAGGCGAGGGCCGACCACAGGAGACCGGCCACGAGGGCCGGAACGCTCCAGCCGGCGAGCGCCAGGGTCCAGGATTGCCACGCCCGCTCGAGAACCGGCGTCAGTCCCGCGGCGCTGGCGCCCCCGATGCTCAGGACCATCGTGTAAAGCCCGGTCATCGATCCGAGATGACCGGGAAAGCGACGGCGGATCACCACGGGCAGAAGGACGCCAGCCATCCCGATGGCGGCGCCGGCCAGGAGCGTGCCGGCGAACAGGGCCGGGCTCTGCGGCACCGCGCGCAGGCCGAGCCCGGCCGCGAGACCCATGAGGAGCAGGGCCATGGCGCGCTCGAGCCCGAGGCGCGCCGACAGGAGCGGCGCGAAGGGGCCGAAGATTCCGAAGCACAGCACCGGCATGGTCGTGAGAACGCCGATCCCGACGCTGCCCAGGCCGAGCCCCTGCTCGATCTCGGTCGCCATGGTGGCGGCGGACGTGAGCGCCGGGCGAAGGTTGATGGCGGCCAGGACGATGCAGAGGAGCGCGAAGGCCGCAGACCCGGAGGCGCCCCGCGCGGCGCGGAGCGGCGGCGCCATTCCCTCGGGCTTCAGATCATGGCGTGTGAGCATGCCTCATCCTTCCCGTCACGGGACCATGACCGGCGTTGTCGTTTCGAGCCATTTTGGCGAACCCGGCCCATCAGGTTCCGATCTGGTCGGTCGCCCTCACATGCCGCCAGAACGTCTTCGGCGTTTCGAGCATGGGCCGGAAGCCGGTGCGGTCGAGCATGGCGTCGGTCTCCCGCTGCGCGTCGTCGAGGATCTCATCCTCGTCGACGAAGGTCGCCTTGCGGTCCCGCAGGGCGATGCGGCCGTCCACGATCACCGTGTCGACGTCGTTTCCATTGGCGAAATAGATGAGCCGGAAGACCGGCATGTTGAGCGGATAGAGATGCGGGCGTCGCAGATCGAGCAGCACCAGGTCGGCCTTCTTGCCGACTTCGAGGGAGCCGATCTCCTTGTCCATGCCCAGGGCCCTGGCGCCGTCGATGGTGCACATCTCGAGCACCCGACCCGGCGGCAGCCATGTGGGATCCTTGAAGTGGGTCCGGTGGTAGTGCATGCATTGCTGCATGTGCCGGAACATGTCGCCCGAGCGGTCGGGCGCGGTGGCGTCGGAGCCGAGGCACACATTGGCCCCGGCCTCCAGCAGCTCGGGAACCGGGCAGCGGCCGAGGATCGACGCGATGGCGCTCGGGTTGTGGGCGATGTGCGTCCCCGTGTCGGCCACGATCCTGATCTCGTCGTCGGTGAGGTTCGTGGCATGGGACAGGAGGGCGTTCGGCCCGAGGATGCCGAGCTCCCGCGCATAGGCGACGCTCCCCTTCGTGTGGCCGTCCTGCGTGAAGACGAGCCCGGCCTCCCGCGCCAGATCGGCCGTCATGCGCGCCTGGCGCCTGGCCTCGTCCAGATTGTCCCGCCCGAGCTCGTCCACGTGCTCGGCGCGCAGGGTGGGGGTGATGAGCGCGATGTTGAGGCGCCCCCCGTGGGTGCCGTGCCAGGTCTCGATGAGGGTCCGGCAGGTCTCGAACTGCTCCTCGAACGTCACGGGACGCTCCACGGCCTTGCCGTCCACGAAGCGGGCATAGGTGCGGGGATGCGGCGGCCGCGTCGGCCCGACCGCCACGACGGAGCGGGTCCCGACCTCGCGCACGCCTTCGCAATGGGCGTCGCCGTAGACCGGTTCGTCGGTGCGCAGGATCGTGTCGCCGCCGCCCAGGAGGGAGACGCCCGTGGTCACGCCGAAGCGCAGGCGCTCGAGCGCCGCCAGCCGGGCTTCGGCCCGCCAGAATTCCGGCGTCGACGCGACGGTGTAGGCCTGGTGGCAGGCCTCGTACCAGGCCTCGCCGTTGCCGCCCCCCATGGTCTTGATGAGGCCGTGGCCCGCATGGGCATGCCCGTCGATCAGCCCGGGCATGACGATCTTGCGGCTGGCGTCGATCACAGTGGCGGCCCGATGATCCGCGAGCACCTCGTCGGTCGTCCCGACGGCCACGATGCGGTCCTTCTCGATGGCGACGGCGCCGTTCTCGATGACGCGGCGCCCGGGGTCCATGGTGACCACGATGCCGTTGGTGATGATGATGTCGGCCATGCCATATGCTCCGGTCGGTCAGGCGGCTTTGGGTTCGCCGCGGATGCGGTCGAGGGTGGGGACGAGGGACAGCAATTCCCGCGTGTAGGGATGCTGCGGCCTGTCGAAGAGCGTTTCCGAATCCGCCTGTTCCAGCAGCTGTCCCTGCCGCATCACGGCGACGCGGTCGCACATCTGGCGCACCACCGCGAGGTCGTGGCTGATGAGCAGCAGGGTGAGGCCGGTGGCGTCGCGCAGGTCCTTCAGCAGGTTGAGGATCTGCGCCTGGACCGACACGTCGAGGGACGAGGTGGGCTCGTCGCAGACGATGAGCCTCGGGCGGGCGCCCAGGGCCCGGGCGATGGACAGGCGCTGCCTCTGCCCGCCGGAAAAGGCATGCGGGAAGCGCTGCGCGGCCTCCGCCTCGAGGCCGACGGCTTCGATGAGCCGCGCCACGTCGCTCTCGGCCTGCGCGCGCGTGTCGGCGAGCCGGTAGAACAGGATCGGCTCGGACAGGATCGACCCGATGCGCATGCGGCCGTTGAGCGACGAATAGGGGTCCTGGAAGATCATCTGGATCGCCTGCCGCAACGGCCCGATCCGCCGGGTCGCGCCGTCGCCCGCGATGCTGCGCCCCTGGTAGAGGACGCGGCCGGCCGAGGGCCGCACGAGTCCCGACACCACATTGGCGATCGTCGTCTTGCCGCAGCCCGATTCGCCCACGAGGCCGAAGACCTCGCCGCTGCGGACCGAGAAGGACACGTCGTCCACCGCCCGGAACGGCCGGCCCCGCGAACCCGGGAGCCAGCCGCCCGCGCTGTAGTCGACGCACAGGTTCTCCACGGACAGGATGGGCGACGGGTCGGCGCCGGAATCCGGGCCTTGCGCCCTCGCGCGCAGTTCGGCGCGCGCCTCCTCGGCGCGGCCCTTGCCCTCGTCGCCGAGAACCGGGAACCGGTCGAGACGCTGATCGATGCGCGGCACGGCGCCGATCAGCGCCCGGGCGTAGGCGGCCTTGGGCCGGCGCAGGACCTCCTCGGTCGTTCCGGTCTCGACCACCTTGCCCCGGTGCATGATCGTGACCCGGTCGGCGATCTGGGCGACCACGCCCATGTTGTGGGTGACGAGCAGGATGCCGATGCCGCGGCTGTCCGCCAGGTCGCGCAGGAGCTTGAGGATCTGGGCCTGGACCGACACGTCGAGGGCCGTCGTCGGCTCGTCCGCCACCACCAGCCTGGGATTGCAGGACAGGGCGGCGGCGATCACCACGCGCTGGCGCTGGCCGCCGGACAACTGGTGCGGATAGGCCTTGAGGCGCCGCCGCGGCTCCGGGATGCCGACCGATTCCAGGAGTTCGAGCGCGCGGGCGCGGGCGGCCGCCTTGCCGAGCCTGAGATGGAAGCGCATGGCTTCCGTGAGCTGGCTCTCGATCGTGAAGAGCGGGTTCAGGCTCGTCATCGGGTCCTGGAACACCGCCCCGACATCCCGGCCGAGCACGATGCCGGCGGCCGATCCCCTGGTGGCGTCGAACCGCCTGCCGTCGATGTGGATGGTGCCGGCCGCGATGCGCCCGGGCTTCTCGAGCAGACCCATCACGGTGTTGCCGATGGTCGTCTTGCCGGCTCCGGATTCGCCCACCAGGGCGTGGATCTCGCCGGGGCGGATCACGAGGGACGCGTTCTCGACCGCCGTGAAGACCTCTCCGCCGGCGAGGGGATAGTCGACCCGCAGGCCCTCGATGGCGAGCACGGGAGGCGTTGGCGCGGTCATCGTTTCACCCTCAGCTTGGGATTGAAGCGGTCGCGGAGCCAGTCGCCGACGATGTTCACGGCCAGGACCAGGATCACGAGGGCGAGCGCCGGGAACAGGGCGATCCACCAGATGCCCGAGAACACGAACTCGTTGCCGATCCGGATGAGGGTGCCGAGCGACGGATAGGTGGGAGGCATGCCGACGCCGAGGAACGACAGGGTCGCTTCGGTGAGCACGGCGGCCGCGAGGTTGATCGTCGAGATGACGAGGACCGAGCTCATCACGTTCGGCAGGATGTGCCTCAGCATGATCCGCCGCGGCGGCAGGCCGATGACCTTGGCGGCGCGCACGTAATCCTTCGCCGTCTCCACCATGGTGGCGGCCCGCACGGTCCGGGCGTATTGCACCCATTCATGGATGGCGATGGCGCAGATCAGGATGAGCGGCGCCCATTCGGCCGTGGCCGCTCCGGGGACAATCGCCCGGGCGATGCCGCTGACGAGAAGGGCCAGCAGGATCGTCGGGAAGCTCAGGATCACGTCGCCGATCCGCATGATCAGGGCATCGATCCTGCCGCCGTAATAGCCGGCGAGAAGGCCCAGCGTGACCCCGAGGGTGGCGGCGAGCAGGACCGCGCCGCCCCCGATGGCGATGGACACGCGCGCTCCGTAGAGCATGGCGGAGAGCAGGTCGCGCCCCTGATTGTCGGTGCCGAGGAGGAAGCGCGGGTCCCCGTCGGTCGCGAAGGCGGGCGGCAGCTCGGCGTTGATCAGCTCGAAGGAGGCGAGATCCGTGGGGTCGTAGGGCGCGATGAGGGACGCGAGCAGCGCGCAGGCCACCATGAGCAGGGCGAGGATCGCCGCGACGATGACCGAGATCGGAGCGCCCAAGCGCAGGAACAGGCCGGGGGTGGAAGCGAGCGTTTTCATGCGGACCTCGCGCGCAGACGGGGATCGACCACCGCGTAGAGGATGTCCACGACGGCGTTGATGAGGACGAAGAGCAGGCCGACGAACAGCAGGTAGGCGGCCATGACCGGGATGTCGACGAAGCTCACGGCCTGGATGAAGAGGAGGCCCATGCCCGGCCATTGGAAGACCGTCTCGGTCACGATGGCGAACGCGATGAGCGAGCCGATCTGCAGGCCCGTCACGGTGATGACCGGCATGAGGGCGTTGCGCAGGGCGAGCCGGAAGTGGATGTACCGCGTGGGCAATCCCCGGGCCCTGGCGAAGCGGATGTAGTCGCTGGACAGGACGTCGATCATCTCGGCCCGCACCAGCCGCATGATGAGGGTGAGCTGATACAGCGCCAGCGTGATACCCGGCAGCAGGAGGGATTTCAGGCCGCTGACCGTGAGAAAGCCCGTCGACCACCAGCCGAGATCGACCACCTGGCCGCGCCCGAACGAGGGCAGCCATCCGAGCGACACGGCGAAGACCAGGATGAGCACGATGCCGGTCACGAAGGTCGGGGTCGAGATCCCGATCAGGGACAGGGCCTGGACCAGGCGCGCGGCGACGCCATGGGGCTTGAGGGCGCACAGCACGCCGAGCGGGATGCCGAGGGAAAGCGACAGGATCGTCGCGACCAGCACCAGCTCCAGCGTCGCGGGAAGCCGCTCGGCGATGAGCGTCGTCACCGGGCGCTGATTGCGGTAGCTGATGCCCAGGTCGCCGCCGAGCGTGCGGCCGAGAAAACGCCCGTATTGGACGACGAGCGGCTGATCGAGGCCGAGGGAGCGCCGGAGCGCCGCCTTCTCCTCCACGGAGGCGTTCTCGCGCGACAGGGTCGCCACGGGATCGCCCACGTAGCGGAACATCACGAAGGACACCGCCGATACGACGAGCATCACGAGGGCGGCCTGGCCCAGCCGGGAGATGAGGACTTTGAGCATGAGAGGTTCCTCACAGGTTCCTCCGCGGCCCGCCGGGTCGGGCGGGCCGCGCGTCTCCAATGGGTTTATTTGCAGGTCTACTTGACGTTCGCGAACCACAGGCGGACGTACTCGTCCGGGAATTGCGGAACCTCGACGCCGTCGCGGACCGCCCAGGCCAGCGGCTGCTGGTGGAGCGGGATGTAGGCGACCGTGTCCCGCGCGACCTTGAGGGCTTCCGCCAGCATGGCGCGGCGCTTGGTCTCGTCGAGCTCGACGGCGGCCTTGCGGGTCAGCTCCTCGATCCTGGGATTGCTGTAGGTGCCCGCATTGGAGCCGCCATAGCCGTCCTTCTGCTCGGTGAGCAGGGACGACAGGACGCTGAAGCCGTCCATGGGCGGCAGGGTGGCCCAGCCCACCATGGACACGTCGAACTCGCCCCGGTCCTGGCGCGGGAAGTAGGTGGCGCGGGATTCGGTCTGGAGCTCCGCCTGGACGCCGACCTTGGCCCACATGGACGCGATGGCCACGCAGGTCTGCTCGTCGTTGATGTAGCGGTCGTTGGGGCAGTTCAGCTTGGTCTTGAAGCCGTTCGGATAGCCGGCCTCCGTCAGGAGCTGCCGGGCCTTGGCCTGGTCATAGGCCAGCGGCACGTCGTTCTCTTTCGCATAGCCCGGGACGGGCGGCGCCACGAGCGTGCCGGTCGTCCGCGACTTGTCGCGCATGACCCGCTTCCTGATCGTCTCGAGATCGATGGCGTGCCACAGGGCCTGACGCACCTTGACGTCGAGCAGCGGGTTCTTCTGGCCCGGCATGGCCTTCAGCTCGGGACGGACATTGAGCGACAGCATGATCAGGCGGAGCGACGGCTCCTCGATCACCTTGAAGCCCGGCGACGCGGCGATCCGCTGGAGATCCTGGAGCGGCGCCGGCGCGATCAGGTCGAGCTCTCCCGACAGGAGGGCCGCCACGCGGGTGGCATCCGACTTCACGGGCTTGAACTCGATGCGGGTGAGGTTGTGCTGGGGCTTGTCCCACCAGTCCGGGTTGACCACGAAGGTCGTGCCCGCGTCCGGCTTGTAGGATTCCACCTTGAACGGCCCCGTGCCGACGGCGGTGGTCGAGGCCGCCGTCGTGACGCCGGTCGCGATATTGCCGGGCTTCAGGGCGCCGTTGGCCTCCATCCACTCCTTGTCCAGGATGTAGATGCCGGCAAGGTCGTTGAGGAGGAGCGGGTAGGGACCCTGGGTGACGATGTCGACCGTGAAGTCGTCGACCTTCTCGGCCCTGACCACGGTCGCGAGGTTGCCGCGGGCCCGCGCCCCGGGATCGAGGATGCGGGTGATCGACGCCACCACGTCGTCCGCCGTGAACGGGTTGCCGTTGTGGAACTTCACGTTCCGGCGCAGCTCGAAGCGCCAGGTGTCCGGCTTCACGGTCTGCCAGCTCACCGCCAGGGCCGGCTCGAGCTCGAGCGTTCGGCCGCGGCGCACCAGCGGGTCGAACACGTGGTGCAGCATGCTCGTGGTGAAGCTCTCCGTATGGGCATAGGGGTCGAGCGTGGTGATGTCCGTGGGCGAGGCCCACCGCAGGGTCTTGGCCTCTGCCGGCATCCCCATGAGGGCGCCGGCGATCGTCAGGCTGGCAGCGAGTCTGGTGTTCATTGCGGCCTCCACAGATCCTCTGGATTGGATTCTTTATTGGATACAATGAAGGTAAAATTTGCATACAAACCGGGAGGCGTCAATTCGCCGGATGCCCGAATGTTGGGCGCATCGGGGCGCAAAGACGGTCAGGCCTGCGCGCATCTTTCGGGCCCCTGGCCTGATGGCCCGGCCAATCCACCGCCCACCCCGTCATCACCGGGCTCGTCCCACCCTCCACGTCATCACCGGGCTCGTCCCACCCTCTCACGTCATCACCGGGCTTGTCCCGGTGATCCCGATTGTTGGGAGCGCCGCGCCTCACCGCATCGGGATGGCCGGCACAAGGCCGGCCATGACGTGCGGAGGGTGGCAGGAAGGGCGGAGGGTGGCCATGACGTGGAGAGGGAGCAGCACCGGCCCGCACCACCCTCCACGTCATCACCGGGCTCGTCCCGGTGATCCCGATCGTTCGAGGCGCGGCGCTTTTCCGCACGATGCGCCGGTCGTCCGGCGGGCGATGACCCGGATCAGGAGGCGTAGCGGTCCAGGATGGACCGGATGTCGCGGGTCCTGTCGGAATGGGAGGACAGGAGGGCCCGGTCCGTCACGGCCTCGAGGTGGTGGTCCATGGCGTCGATGGCGGCCTGACCGTTGCGCGCCCGGAGGGCGTCGATGATCTGCTGGTGCTCGCTGATCGAGCAATCCGACGAATGGGGCCTGCCGTAGAGCGCCAGGATCAGGGAGCAGCGCGACACGACCTCGTCCACATAGCGGGCCAGGACGCCATTGCCCGACAGGGAGGCCAGCAGAATGTGGAATTCTCCCGCCAGGCGGATGGCCGCGGGCCCGTCATGCGCATTGGCCTTGGCCTCGAGCGCCACGTGCTGCTGCAGGCGCTCGATGTCCTGGTCCGTGACCTTTTTCGCGAGCCGGACGAGCACCTGGCGCTCGAGGCACATCCTCGCCTCGAACACGTCCTGGGCCTCCGACAGGCTCGGCTGGGCGATGGTGGCGCCCTTGTTCGGCTGCATGTCCACGAGCCCTTCCGCATGGAGACGCGCCAGGGCCGTCCTGACGATCGTCCGGCTGACGCCGAACCGGTCGCCGATCAGGTCCTCGGTCAGCTTGTCGCCGGGCATCAGGGCCTGCTCGATGATCGCCCGCCGGAGACCCGCATAGACGGAGTCGCTGCGGGTGCCGGTGGCGGATCGTGGCTTTCTGACCGGTGCGTTCATGACGGGGTGCGGGGCAACTCGGGGGACGAAGGACGAACCATGTTCCACAAAACTCCCCGGGCCGGAAGGGGAGTTTTCGCTGGCATTCTGTATTCATGATTGTATACAAATATGCCGAACCGGCAAGGCCCTCGGGGTTGCGCCGGATGGGACGGGAGTTGAGAAGCGAGGACCCGATGCAGAATCTGTTCATCCGCAACGTTCGCCCGATGGGCGCAGACCCGACCTCGGTGACGATCCGCGACGGGCGGATCGCCGGCTACGGCCAGGAGGCCGGGGGCGGCGCGGAGATCTTGGACACGGAGATCTTGGACGCGGGCGGCGCGATCCTGATCCCGGGCCTCGTCGAGGCCCATACCCACATGGACAAGACCCTGCTCGGGATGGGCTGGTACCGCAACGAGGTGGGGCCGCGGCTGATCGACAAGATCGACAACGAGCGCGCGCAGCGCCGCCTCCTCGGGATCGATCCCGCCCGCCAGTCGGCCCGGCAGGCGGTGCTCGCCGCGTCCCTCGGCACGACCCATATCCGCACCCACGTCGACGTGGACACGGAGGTCGGGGTCGCGGGCATCGAGGGCGTTCTCGCGACGCGGGAGCGCTACCGGGACCTGGTCGACATCGAGCTCGTGGCCTTTCCGCAGAGCGGCATGCTCATCCGGCCCGGCACGGTCGAGCTCATGGACAGGGCCCTGCAACTCGGCGCCCAGGTGGTCGGCGGGCTCGACCCGGCGGCGATCGACCGCGATCCGAAGGGTCATCTCGATGTGGTGTTCGGGCTCGCCGAGCGCCACGGCGTGCCGGTCGACATCCACCTCCACGAGGCGGCGGAGCTCGGGGCGTTCTCCATGGAGCTCATCATCGAGCGCACCAGGGCCCTGGGGTTGCAGGGCAAGGTCACGATCAGCCACGCCTTCTGCCTCGGCATGACCGATCAGGACATTGTCGCGGCGCTGATCGACGCCCTGGCCGAGGCGCGGATCCACATCCTGACCACGGCGCCGGCGTCGAGGCCGGCTCCGGCCGTCAAGCGTCTGGTGGAGGCGGGCATCGTCGTCGCGGCGGGCACCGACGGGGTGCGGGACACCTGGGGGCCGTACAACCATCCGGACATGCTGGAGCGCGCCGTGCTCGTGGGCCTGCGCAACAATCTGCGGCGCGACGACGAGGTGGCGCTGGCGCTCGACACCTGCACCCATGGCGGCGCCCGGATGATGGGCCTGGAGGGCTACGGGCTCGATCCGGGCGACAGGGCCGACCTCGTTCTCGTCGAGGGCGAGACCCTGGCGGAAGCCGTCGTCAGCCGCCGTCCGCGCCGGCTGGTGCTGAAGGGCGGAAGGGTCGTCGCCCGCGACGGCGTCGCGCTGGTCGAGGCGCCGTAAGATCGCATCGCCCCGTCGAGGGATGCATCGATGGCGCGGCGCGTCTGCCGCCTCACCCGGGCGGGAGGCGCTTGCGGACGATCGCCGCATGGAAGCGCGCGCCGAAGAGCAGCCCGTCGTCGTCGAAGTCGTAGGCCGGGTTGTGCAGGGGCGCGGAATCCTCGCCGTTGCCCACGAAGGCGAAGCATCCGGGCACATGGTCGAGGAAGCGGGCGAAGTCCTCGGAGCCGGTCATGGGCTCGCGGGCCGTGGCCACATGGCCGTGGTCGAACACGGTCCGGGCGGCCGCGAGGGCTTCCTCCGCCAGGGCCGCATCGTTCAGGGTCGGCACGAACTCGCGCGTGTAGGTCACCTCGGCGGCCACATTGTAGGCCAGCGCCGTGCCCTGCGCGATGGCGCGCATCTGGGTCTCGATCTCGGCGCTGATCTCGGGCCGGAAGCTGCGGGCGTCGCCGAGGATGCGGGCCAGCCCGGGCAGGGCGTTGCGGGTCCCGTCCGTGGTCAGTTCCGTCACCGAGACGACGGCCACATCGGTCGGGCTGAGGCGGCGCGACACGATGGTCTGGAGGTTCATGACCGTCGCGCAGGCGGCGACCAGCACCTCGCTGCCCGAATGCGGGCGGGCGGCATGTCCGCCGACGCCTGTGAGCACGATCTCGAAATTGTCCTCCGCCGACATGATCGGCCCGGCCCGCGTCCGGAAATGCCCGACCGGAAGGCCCGGCATGTTGTGCAGGCCGTAGATCTCCTCGAACGGGAACCGCTCCATCAGCCCGTCGGCCAGCATGGCGAGCGCTCCCTTGCCCCATTCCTCGGCGGGCTGGAAGACGAAGCGCACGGTGCCGTCGAAGCCGCCGTCCTGGGCCAGGAGCTTCGCCGCCCCGAGCAGCATGGCAGTGTGGCCGTCATGGCCGCAGGCATGCATGGTGCCGGGGTTCTGCGAACGATACTCGCGGGCGTTCTGCTCCGTGATGCGCAACGCGTCCATGTCGGCCCGCAGCGCGATCGCCCGGTTGCCGCTGCCACGGGTCAGCGTCCCGACGACGCCCGTGCCGCCGATGCCCTCGGCGACCTCGTCGAGACCGAACGCGCGCAGCTTCTCGGCCACGAAGGCGCTCGTGCGCGTTTCCTCGAAGCCGAATTCGGGATGGGCGTGCAGGTCGCGCCGCCAGGCGGTCATCTCCCGTCGAAGAGCGTCCAGATCCATGGCCATGGGGTTCTCCTTACTGGGCCGCGAGGCGGGCGACCACGTCGAGCAGGACGGTCGCGCCGGCCACCAGGTCGGCGTCCGGGGTCTGCTCGCGGGGATTGTGACTGATGCCGCCGATGCTCGGCACGAAGATCATCGCGGCCGGCGCGATCCGGGCGATCATCTGGGCGTCGTGGCCGGCGCCCGACGTCATGCGCTTCACGGACAGGCCGCGGTCGCGGGCGGCGGTCTCGATCAGGGCCACCATGCGCCGGTCGAAGGTCACGGGCTCGAACCGCGCCAGCCGCTCGACCGCGATCGTGACCTCCTCGGCGGCGGCCAGCTCCGTCAGGTAGCCGGCGAGAGCCGCTTCCTCCGCCCGCAGCCGCTGCTCGTCGGGATCGCGCAGGTCCACCGTGAAGATGGCCCGGGAGGGAATGACGTTGATCGCGTTCGGCTCGAAGCTCATGCAGCCCACCGTCGCCACGGTGGGGGCGTTCGGCCGGCGGGCCCGGTCGCGCAGGAAGGTGACCACGCAGGCCGCCGCATGGCCGGCGTCCCGGCGCATGGCCATGGGCGTCGTGCCGGCATGGTTGGCCTCGCCCTCGATGGTGACGCGCTGCCAGGAAATGCCCTGGAGGGTCTCGACCGCCCCGACGGACACGCCCTCGCGCTCCAGGACGGGTCCCTGCTCGATGTGCAGCTCGAGATAGGCATGGGGCGTGAGGAAGCCCGGCTCCTCGGAGCCGGCATAGCCGATCCGCTCCAGCTCGGCCCCGAGCACCGTGCCGTCGGTGCCCAGGGTCGCCAGCGCCTCCTCGACCGGGAGGCCGCCCGCATGGACGAGCGAGCCCATCATGTCCGGGGCGTAGCGCACGCCTTCCTCGTTCGTGAACGCCGCGACCGCGATGGGGCGGGCCGGAATGGACCCGGCGGCCTTCAGGGTCTCGATGACCTCGAGGCCGGCCAGGACGCCGTAGCAGCCGTCGAGGATGCCGGCATCGATGACGGTATCGATGTGCGAGCCGATCATGACCGGCGCCCGGTCGCGGTGATCGGCCGTTCTCCAGATCCCGAAGACATTGCCGATGCGGTCGACGGCGACCTCAAGGCCCGCGCCGCGGATCCAGGCGACGAGGGCGTCGCGTCCGGCCCTGTCGGCATCGGAGGCGGCGAGGCGCACGAGCCGCCCGCCGCCGTCCCGGCCGATCCGCCCCAGATCCCGCAGACGTCCGAGCAGTCGCTCCGCGTCGATGGACAACGGTGTCACGCCTCTACTCCCTGGCCCTGGGCCGCGACCGCATCGGGCGTCATCCCGACCAGCGCGGCGTAGCGCTCCGGATCGGTGGCGCCTTCGGTGTTGATGAGGAACACACGGGACGCCCCGTCGAGGCCGAGCGCGGCCCTGATCCCGGGATCGGCCGCCGCGCGGACGAGACCGGCCAGGCCCACGCCGCCGCTCTCGCCGGCCACGATGGCCGGATCCCGTCCGGCCGGCCGGGCCAGGCGCCGCATCGCCGCGACGGCCTCGTCCTCGTCGACGGTCATGAAGGCATCCGCGACCCGCGACAGCACGCGCCAGGCGACGAGGGACGGCTCGTAGCATTCGAGCATGGCCATGATCGTGGGCCGGCCATGGCCGATCCTGACGGGATGTCCGGCCCGGGCGGTCTCCAGGAGACAGGCGGCCCGCGCCGGCTCCACCACCGCGAATGTGGGCTGCCGGTCGCCGAGCACGAGGGCGAGATGCCCCGCGACGGCCGCCGCGACGCCGCCGACGCCGGCCTGCACGAACACGTGGCTGGGCGGTGCGGGGAGCTGGCGCAGGGCTTCCCGCACCAGGGCCGTATAGCCCTGCATGACCAGTCCCGGGATGCGCTCGTAACCGGGCCAGGAGGTGTCGGAGACGACGATCCAGCCCGTCTCGGACGCGACGCGGGCCGCCTCGGCGACCGAGTCGTCGTAGGTGCCCGCGACCCGGACGATCCGGGCGCCGAAGCGGGCGATGGCCGCCACCCGCTCGTCGCTGACGCCGGCATGCACGAACACGACGGCGTCCGCCCCCACGAGCCGGGCGCCCTGGGCGACCGAGCGCCCGTGGTTGCCGTCCGTCGCGCACACGAAGGTCATCCCGGCCGCGATGGCCCGAAGGTCCGGGGTGGTGAGGTCGGCGACCTCGAATGGTCGTCCGAGCCGCCGGCCCGCTTCCTCCAGCACGAGCCGGATGACCGCATAGGACCCGCCGAGAGCCTTGAAGCTGCCGAGGCCCAGGCGATAGCCTTCGTCCTTGACGTGGACCGCGCCCACGCCGAGCTCGGCCGCCAGGGCCGGAAGAGCGAGAAGAGGCGTCGGAGCATGGCTGTCGCGGTGGAGCAGATGCCGCTCGACCGCGTCGGCCGCGGTCACGCTCAGGGTTTCGGCATCCGCCGGATCGAGCGGCCGGTGGTGGTCGGGGTGCCTGTTGGGGAGAAACATCGCCGTCCTCGTGCCTGGAATGGCGAGACGATAGTGCAGCGCTCCCGAGAAATGCGCTCTATCTTTGTCGGCTCCGCACAGGAATTTTTCATCCGGACGGGTGTTGATGCGTCCCGGTCTCTGCCTCCCCGTCATCACCGGGCAAGTCCCACCTCTCCACGTCATCACCGGGCCTGTCCCGGTGATCCCGCTTCCGTAGAGCGCCGCGCCCTTCCGATCGGGGTGGCCGGCACAAGGCCGGCCATGACGTGGAGGGGTGTTGTCACGGCCCTTGCCACCTTCTCCACGTCATCACCGGGCTTGTCCCGGTGATCCCGCTTCCGTAGGGCGCCGCGCCTCACCGGATCGGGATGGCCGGCACAAGGCCGGCCATGACGTGGGGAGGTGGGAGGAAGGGCGGAGGCCGGCCATGACGGGGGGAGGGTCGTGGGGAGGGTGTCATCACCGGGACAGGCCCGGTGATCCCGGTCTAGCGCGCCGATCCCGGCCCCGGTCAGCCCGAGGGCGTTCCGTCCGGGTTCATGCCGTATCGTCGGTAGGTCGCCTGCATGTCCTCGTCCTCGGCGGCCTTCACGCGGGCCTCGCTTCGGGCCTGGTAGGCCGCGTTGGACGCGTTCACCCCGATGAGCAGGGGAATGGACGCGGCGCCGGTCTTGTCCACGGACGCCGCCAGGGCGGCGACGCCCTGGGCGGTGCCGAGCGCGCGGGCTTCGGCCTCGAGTTCGGCGTGGACCCGCGCGGAGGCCGATCCCGGCTCGTCGACGCTCACGCTGCGGGCCGAGGCCGTCGGGCCGGAACTCTGGCAGCCGGCGAGGACCATGAGGGATGCGGCGGCCAGGATGAGCTTTCCTGTGGCGGATGGCATGGAACGGACCTGCTTTGACGGAGCGTTAGAGCATCGGACGGACCCAGAGGGCCGCGTCAGCGAAAAGTGGATCCGGTTTTCCGTTCCGACCGATGCTCTCATTCAAGAAGAAAGCATCGGATGGATCCCAAAAGTGCAAGTCCACTTTTGGGTCCGATGCTTTAGTGTGCCACGTTACCATGGTCCTTGGCCCGGCCCTCCCATCTGAACGGGGAGGTCGGCACGATTCGAGGGGCGCACGACTTGTCCTGCGGCCCGAGGCGAGGGCGGGATCAGGATGAAAGCTGAACCATGTCCTTGTCGCGGTCGGGTTCCAGCTCCTTCGCCAGGATGGGACCGGATGGCCCGCGGGAGGCCTGACGGTGCAGGAGCAGGATGGCCGTGCGGGCGAAATCTCTGAACCGCTCCCGCAGGACCGCGGGAGCCTCGTCCCAATCGCCTGGATGCTCGGCGCCGTAAAACGCCCGCGCGACACGTTCGACCTGGTCCGGCGTCATGCAAGTCTCCCTGCGGCCTGTCACCAGATAGTGGTCCGAAGAGGCATTCGTTCCCTGCCTCTTTCGAGGTAGAGCTTGCGGCAGGGCGCAACCCTTTGGAATCATTGGCCTGACTACCCCTTTAGGATAGGATCAGACCTTAGGATGATTTCCATCCATGAGCCCGGGACAGGCGACGCTCGCCCGGCGCCATGACGGCCCGCCGTCAGGGCCTGTCCAGGGTGTTCGCGGGGCGAGCCCGCAACGCCCCGGGACGGATCCGGCCGCTCATTTCTTCGCGCAGATGGCGCGGGCGATCATGCCCCTCGGATTGTCGCCGGTGGAGAAGCAGTAGATTCCGGCTTCATCCATGTCGAGGCGGTCGCCGCGGTTGCAGGTGCCGTTGATCGGATACTCGTCCTCCTCGCAGCGTGCCATGCACCGGCCCTGCGCGGCGCATTCCTGAACGAAGACGCGCAGGATCGTTCCGGCGGGTCCGGCCTTGCCCTCGGGACCGGCCGGGCCGGCCGGCCCGGTCAGGCCCGCCGGGCCCATGGGACCCGGAGGCCCGATGGGACCGATCGCGCCCGCCACGCCCTGAGGCCCGGGTGGTCCCGCGGGGCCGATGGCGCCGGCCGGTCCCGCCGCTCCGACGGGGCCGGCCAGTCCTGCCGCTCCGACTGGGCCGGGAGGGCCGGCGGGCCCGGGCTCGCCGCGCGGTCCCGGCACGCCCTGGGGTCCTTGCGGCCCCTGATGACCTGCCAGCCCCTGCGGCCCCTGGGGTCCGGGCGGTCCCACCGGCCCTTCGGGGCCGACCGGCCCGGCGGGGCCGGGCTGATTGTCCGCCACGGCGCGCGCGTCCGCATTCCCCGGTGGCCCTGCCGCTCCGGCGGGACCGGGGGGCCCGGCGGGTCCCTGCGCGCCGACCGGACCGGCCGGTCCGGGCTCGCCCTGTGGTCCGGGCGGACCTGCCGGTCCGGGCGGACCTGCCGGTCCTTCGGGGCCGGCAGCCCCCTGTGGGCCGGGGGCTCCGTCACGGCCGGGCTCGCCCTGTGGCCCGGGCGGTCCGGCAGGCCCGGGCTCGGCCGGCGCGACGGCCGCGGATTGCTGCGCCGGGCCTGATCCTTCCGGTCCCCGTTGACCGCAGAACCCGACAACCGCCTGCCGCTGCTCGGTCTCCGCCTGGAGGGTCACGATGCAGCTGGCGGGGTGATAGGGAAGGCGGAAGGTGAAACGGCCGCCGGCGTCCGATTTCGCCTCGAACCGCTCATCGAGGAAGACAGAGACCTGACGCGGTTTGCTCAACCGTCCGACGACCCGCAATTCGCCCGCGGTGATCATCGCCTGGTCGATGACGATGTCGGCCATGGCGGGCATGCCGCTGGCGATCAGAATGGATCCGGCTAACAAGCGCTTGAGCATCGTGCCTTGTCCTGCATGACAGACACGAAGGGTCGCCCGAAGACCGTCGAAGCGTCAATTCACCCGGAAGAGTACCGCAAAGCCCTTACGGTCGATGCGCGGCGCCCGTCGCATCGGGATCGCACGACATGTCCACGTCATGGCCGGGCTTGTGCCGGCCACCCCGATTGCTTCGGGCGCCGCGCTTCACCGGATCGGGATCACCGGGACGAGCCCGGTGATGACGTGGTGTGTGGTCCCGTCCTGACACCCTCCACACGTCATGGCCGGCCTTGTGCCGGCCATCCCGATCCGGAGAAGCGCCGTGCCTCAAACAAGCGGGATCACCGGGACAAGCCCGGTGATGACGTGGACGGTGGTGTGAGGCGGTGCGATGCGCTAATGCACGCCGTCCGCCTGCATCGCCTCGACGCGGATCTCCTCGGTCAGCTGCGCCTTCAGGCTCGAGAACTCCGGCGTCGTCTTCATGGTGTAGTGGCGCGGATGCGGCAGGTCGACCGGGATGTCCGCCTTGATTCGCCCCGGACGGGCCGACATGACGACGACGCGGGACGCGAGGAAGATCGCTTCCTCGATGTCGTGGGTGACGAAGAGAACCGTCTTGCGCTCGCGCTCCCAGATGCCGAGCAGCAGCTCCTGCATCAGGCCGCGGGTCTGGTTGTCGAGGGCCCCGAAGGGCTCGTCGAGGAGCAGGATGTCCGGATCGTTGGCAAGCGCCCGGGCGATGGCGGTGCGCTGCTGCATGCCGCCGGAGAGCTGCTTGGGATAATGGTTCTCGAAGCCGCGCAGGCCCACCTTGTCCGTGTAGGACGCGACGATCTCCCGGCGCTCCGCCTTGGGCATGCCCTTCTCGCGCAGGCCGTACGCGATGTTGTCGGCAATCGTCAGCCACGGGAACAGGGTGTAGGACTGGAACACCATGCCCCGGTCCGCGCCCGGTCCCTCGATCGCGCGGCCGTTGAGCAGCACGCGGCCGTCGCTCGGGCGGTCGAGGCCCGCGACGATGCGCAGGAGCGTGGATTTCCCGCAGCCGGACGGCCCGAGAATGGTGATGAAGTCGTTCTGCGCCACCTGAAGGTTCGTGGGCTCGAGCGCCCGCACGGGCGCGCCGCCGCGCACGCCCGGAAACACGCGCGAGACGCTCTCGATCTGGAGGATCGTGCCGGTCATGCGAGCCTCCAGGGGAAGAGCGAACGGTTGAGGGCCTTGAACAGGAAGTCGGAGATGAGCCCGATGACGCCGATCACGATGATGCCGAAGATCATCTGGCCGGTCGCGAGAAGCGCCTGGCTGTCGATGATCATGTGGCCGATGCCCGACGAGGAGCCGATGAGCTCCGCGACGATCACGTAGGTCCAGGCCCAGCCGAGCACGAGCCGCAGGATCTCGGCGATCTCGGGCGCATTGGCCGGAATGAGCACGCGCCTCACCACGCCCCGGTCCTTGGATCCGAGCGTATAGGCGGCTTCGACGAGATCGCGGCGGGTGTTGCCGACCGCGACCGCCACCATGAGGATGATCTGGAACACCGACCCGATGAAGATCACGAGGAGCTTCTGCATCTCGCCGATCCCGGCCCAGAGGATGAGCAGCGGCACGAAGGCGGAGGCCGGCAGGTAGCGCGCGAAGGACACGAACGGCTCGAGGAAGGCCTCGCAGGATTTGTACGCGCCCATCACGATCCCGAGCGGCACGGCGACGATCGCCGCGAGGACGAAGCCGCCCACCACGCGCCACACCGTGACGCCGATGTCGCTCAGGAAGCCGAAGCGGGTGAGCAGCAGCCAGCCGTCCTGCACCATGGTGATCGGATCGGCCAGGAACGTGCGGGACACGAAGCCGCCCAGGGTCGCGAAGGCCCAGGCGGCGAAGAACAGGATGAAGAAGGCGATGCCGAGCGCGACGCGCGTGCCCTGGCTGACCGGTTCGAGAGGACGGGGCATGGATGATCTGTTCTCGATCCGGCGGCTTTGGCCGGATGATGCGCGGGACGAAAAAACGATGCGGCGGCCCGCACGGGAGCGGACCGCCGCAGGCCGAAGGCGCTACTGGATGAAGCTCGTATCCGCGAGCGCTTCCATGTCGGGCTTCTGCTTGATGATGCCGGTCTCGAGCAGCAGGTCGGCGGCCTCGGCCGAGAAGGTCTTGAACTCGCTCGCGAAGAACGTCTTGTTGGCCGCCCGGTCCTGCCAGCGCAGGAACTGGGCCGACTTGCCGAAGGCCTCGCCGGTCTGCTTCACGTCCGCGCCCATGATCTCGTAGGCCTTCGCCTGATCCTTGGCGATCATGTCGAGCGCCTCGAAATAGCTGTCGGCGAAGGCCTTGGCGGCCTTGGGGTTGTCAGCGAGGAATTTCGGCGTGCAGCCGAACGTGTCCATGACCATCGGATAGTCGAGGGTGGTGGCGATGATCTTGCCGGATTGAGGCGCCGCGCGCACGGACGAGAGATAGGGCTCGTAGGTCATGGCCGCATCGTTCTGGCCGGCGATGAAGGCCTGGGCGGCCGGGCCCGGCTCCATGTTGACGACCGTCACGTCCTTCACCGACAGGCCGTTCTTCTTGAGCATCCAGGAGAGGGCGAAGTAGGGCGACGTGCCGGGCGCGGAGGCCGCCACCTGCTTGCCCTTGATGTCCTTGATGGACGCGATGTCGTTCTTCACCACCATGCCGTCGGCCCCGTAGCTCTTGTCGAGCTGGAAGATCTGCCGGGTGGGCACGCCGTTCGCGTTCCACACGATCCAGGTCTCGACCGTGGTGGCCGCGCATTGGATGTCGCCGGACTGGATGGCCAGGTGGCGGCTGGCCTGCGGGACCTTCTTGATCGTGACGTCGAGGCCGTTCTTCTTGAAGATGCCGGCCTCCTTGGCGAGCGTCAGGGGCGCGAAGCCCGTCCAGCCCGAGATGCCGATGGCCACCTTCGTCTCCTGCGCCGAGGCCGAACCGGCCGCCAGCGCCAACAGGGCCAAACCACCCAATACCGTCTTCATCGCAGCCTCCGCTCTTTCGATTCCCTGACTCGTTCCGACCGCTGTTCCCCGGGACGGCGTCGTCGTCGGGGCGGCGTTCTTCGTAAGCGGCCGGATGGCACCATGCCGGAGCGGCATTGTCAAATGTATAGACATTTCGACCTGCCGCGGTTTTGGGCATCCCGGATTAAAATGTGCGCTCCTAGAGCATCGGACGGAAAAGTGGATCCGGTTTTCCGTTCTGACCGATGCTCTCATTCAAGAAGAAAGCATCGGATGGATCCCAAAAGTGCAAGTCCACTTTTGGGTCCGATGCTTTAGCGCATCGTGCGGACCCGGAGGGCCGCGCCGAACGATGCGCCGGTCAAGAGTGGAGCCTCGGGCCCAAAAGCGGTGTCCACTTTTGGGCCCGCTGCGCGCCCCCTGGGGGCCGCCTCGCCCCAACACGGGGGTACCACTTGGGCCCCCGAGGCTCTAGGAGAGGTCGGGGGCGATCTCCACGAGGATCGCGCGGCCGGTCCCGGACAGGGCGATCAGATCCTGCGTCCCGTCGAGCCTCAGGGCGTCGAGCACCCCGAGCGAATGGATCGCCGAATCGACCGTGATGTCGAAGGAGCCGTCGAGCGGGACGATGAAGGCCACGTCCGTGTCCTCCGACAGCAGGGCGACCCCGGATTCCGCGAACCGGGTGCGGTGCCGGAACTGCCCGCGGCGCGTCATCACGTTGAGGTCGCGGATCGGCCCGGACAGGAGGCGCCCGGCGGTGACGTCGTCGCCCGGGAACGAGAGCTTCGGCGTGTCCCGGTCCAAAAGGTACGACACGCCCTCCAGGTCGAGCGCGATGCCCTCGCCCTCGACCACGATCAGGGTGCGGTCGATCCCGGGAAAGAGCGAGAACGGCCCGTCGGACGCCACATCCGCCATGCTGACGCGCCAGCCGAAGGTCTCGAAGCCCGAGCCTTCCGGAAACGCCGCGATCTCCGCGGTGGTGCCGCCCCCGTTCTTCCACGGAACGCGGACGAGATCATGACGGCGGATGACGCGCGCCCGCATCACCGCAGGCTCGGCAGGTCGAGGCCGTGCTCGCGGGCGCAGTCGACCGCGATGTCGTAGCCCGCATCGGCGTGGCGCATCACGCCCGTCGCCGGATCGTTCCACAGCACGCGCTCGATGCGCCGGGCCGCCTCCGGGGTGCCGTCGCAGACGATCACCATGCCGGAATGCTGCGAGAACCCCATGCCGACGCCGCCGCCGTGGTGCAGCGACACCCAGGTGGCCCCGGACGCGCAGTTGAGGAGCGCGTTGAGGAGCGGCCAGTCGGACACGGCGTCCGAGCCGTCCTTCATGGCCTCGGTCTCGCGGTTCGGGCTCGCGACCGAGCCGGAATCGAGATGGTCGCGGCCGATCACGACCGGCGCCTTCAGCTCGCCCTTCGCCACCATCTCGTTGAAGGCGAGGCCGAGGCGATGCCGGTCGCCGAGGCCGACCCAGCAGATGCGGGCCGGCAGGCCCTGGAACTGGATGCGCTCCCTGGCCATGTCGAGCCAGTTGTGCAGGTGCTTGTTGTCGGGCAGCAGCTCCTTCACCCGGGCGTCGGTCCTGAAGATGTCCTCAGGATCGCCCGAGAGCGCCGCCCAGCGGAACGGCCCGATGCCGCGGCAGAAGAGCGGCCGGATATAGGCCGGCACGAAGCCCGGGAAGTCGAAGGCGTCGTCGACCCCTTCCTCCTTGGCCATCTGGCGGATGTTGTTGCCGTAATCGAGGGTCGGCACGCCGGCCTTGTGGAAGTCGAGCATGGCGCGCACGTGCTCGGCCATGGATCGCCTGGCGGCATGCTCCACCGCCTTGGGGTCGGTCTCGCGCCGGGCCTCCCACTCGGCGAGGGTCCAGCCCTTCGGCAGGTAGCCGTTGATCGGGTCGTGCGCGGAGGTCTGGTCCGTGACCGCGTCGGGACGGATCCCGCGCCGGTAGATTTCCGGGAAGATCTCGGCCGCGTTGCCGAGGAGGCCGACCGACACGGGCTTCCCGTCGCGGCGGGCCTGCTCGATGATCGCCAGGGCCTCGTCGAGGGTGTCGGCGCGCCGGTCGAGATAGCCGGTGCGCAGGCGCATCTCGATGCGGCTCGGCTGGCATTCGACCGCCAGGCACGAGGCGCCCGCCATGGTGGCGGCGAGCGGCTGCGCGCCGCCCATGCCGCCGAGGCCGCCCGTGAGGATCCAGCGGCCGGAGAGATCGCCGCCGTAATGCTGGCGGCCCACCTCCACGAAGGTCTCGTAGGTGCCCTGCACGATGCCCTGCGTGCCGATATAGATCCAGGAGCCGGCCGTCATCTGGCCGTACATCATGAGCCCCTTGCGATCGAGCTCGTGGAACTTGTCCCAGGTGGCCCAGTGCGGCACGAGGTTGGAATTGGCGATCAGCACGCGCGGCGCATCCGCATGGGTGCGGAACACGCCGACCGGCTTGCCCGACTGCACGAGGAGCGTCTCGTCGGCCTGCAGGGTCTTCAGGGCCGCGACGATCCGGTCGAAGCTCTCCCAGTCGCGCGCCGCGCGGCCGATGCCGCCATAGACCACGAGCTCGCCGGGCTTCTCGGCGACGTTGGGATCGAGGTTGTTCATCAGCATGCGCAGGGGCGCTTCCGTCAGCCAGCTCTTGGCCGACAGGTCGGTGCCGTGGGGAGCGCGGATCACGCGGGCGTTGTCGATGCGGGTCATGGGACGGGTCCTCGGATCAGGCTTTGGACGGGGTGAAGGTGAGGCAGGCTTGGAGGATGCGGGTGAGCGCGGCCCGCATGGGCGCCGCATGATCCTCGTCATACGGCGTCGGCCATTCGCCGTCCGTGACGGGGCCGAGGGGTTCCTTCATGTAGCCGCGGCAGGCGAGCTCCATCTGGACGGCATGGACGCCGGTCTCCGGGCGTCCGAGGCTGCGCGTGATGAAGCCGCCCTTGAAGCGGCCATTGACCACGTGGGTGAAGCCGCTGCCGGCGCAGATCGCCGCGATGGCGTCGCTCAAGGCCGGCGCGCAGGTGCGTCCGCCATCGGTGCCGATGTTGAAGTGGGGCAGGGTGCCGTCGAAGAGACGGGGAATGACCGAGCGGATCGAGTGGCAATCGTAGACCACCACATGGTCATGTCGGGAGCGCAGACGCTCGATCTCGCCGCGAAGCGTCGCGTGATAGGGATCGAAGAAGCGGGCGCGGCGCTCGGCGATCTCCGCTTTGGTCGGCTCGGCGCCCGGCTCGTAGAGCGGCTCGCCGTCGAAGGTGGTGGTCGGGCACAGCTCGGTGGTCGCCTGTCCCGGATAGAGCGAGACGCCGGAGGGGTCGCGGTTCACGTCGATCACCGTGCGGGAGATCGCGGTGCGGATCACGGTGGCGCCGAGCCCGGCGGAAAAACCGTAGAGCCGCTCGATCCACCAATCCGCGTCCTTGCGCGCCAGCCAGGGCGACACGAGGCCGCGTTCGTACGCGGCGGGAATTTCGGTGCCCGTATGCGGCAGGCTCACCACGAGAGGCGCATCGCCGCGAACCACCGTGAGCCAGTCCGGATGTGCGCTCATGCCCGGACCTCACCCGTCACGAGGGGCAGCACGTCGGCACCGGCGGCATCCGCGAGCGCGCCCGAGACGACGAGCGCCGTCGCCTGCGCCATGTCGGGCGCCATGTGCCGGTCGTCGTCGAGATGCGGCACCGTCCCGCGCAGCAGGGCGCGGGCCCGCTCCAGGCGCTCGCTCGACCGCATGGGCGCATGGAAGTCGCAGCCCTGGACGGCCGCGAGCAGCTCGATGCCGATCACGTTCGCGGCATTCGCCGCCATGGCGAGCAGGCGCCGCGCCCCGTGCGTGGCCATGGACACATGGTCCTCCTGGTTGGCGGAGGTCGGGATCGAATCCACGCTCGCCGGATAGGCGCGCTGCTTGTTCTCCGAGACGAGCGCGGCCGCCGTCACCTGCGGGATCATGAAGCCGGAATTCAGGCCCGGCTTCGGAGTGAGGAAGGCCGGCAGGCCCGACAGGGCGGGGTCGACCAGCATGGCGATGCGCCGCTCCGCGAGCGAGCCGATCTCGCACAGGGCCATGGCGATCATGTCGGCCGCGAAGGCCACCGGCTCCGCATGGAAGTTGCCGCCCGAGATGACCTCGCCGGTCTCCGAGAAGACGAGCGGGTTGTCCGAGACGCCGTTCGCCTCCGTGCCGAGCGTCCCGCCGGCCTGCCGCAGCAGGTCGAGCACCGCGCCCATCACCTGCGGCTGGCAGCGCAGGCAGTACGGGTCCTGGACGCGGTCGTCGTTGGTGAGATGGGAGGCGCGAATGGCGCTCCCCTGCATCAGCGCGCGCAAGGACGCGGCGACCTCGATCTGCCCGCGATGGCGCCGCAGCGTCTGGATGCGCGCGTCGAACGGCCCGTCCGATCCCTTGGCGGCGTCGGTGGCGAGCGCTCCCGTCACGAGGCCCGCCTGGAACACGCGCTCGGCCTCGAACAATCCGGCGAGCGCCAGGGCGGTCGAGACCTGGGTGCCGTTGAGAAGCGCCAGGCCTTCCTTGGGCCCGAGGGTCAGGGGCGAGAGGCCCGCCCGGGTCAGCGCCTCTTGGGCCGGCACGCGGCTGCCGTCGACGAAGAACTCGCCGACGCCCATGAGGGCCGCCGTCATGTGGGCCAGAGGGGCGAGATCGCCCGACGCGCCCACGGACCCCTGACCGGGAACGACCGGAACGAGATCCGCCTGGAGGCAGGCGGCCAGGTGCTCGATGGTCGACCAGCGCACCCCGGAGGCGCCCTGGGCGAGGCTCGCGAGCTTGAGGGCCATGACGAGCCGCACCACCGCGGGCGGCAGCGGCTCGCCGGTCCCGGCCGCATGCGACAGCACGATGTTGCGCTGGAGCGTCGCCAGATCCGCCGCGCCGATGCGCACGCTCGCGAGCTTCCCGAAGCCCGTGTTGATGCCGTAGACCGGTTCGCCCTTGGCGACGATCGCCTCGATGGTCCGGGCGCCGGCCTCGATGGCGGCGCGGCAATCCTGATCGAGCGCCACCGCGGCGCCGCGATAGACCAGGCGCCAATCGGCGAGCGCGACGGAGCCGGGCTGAAGCATGATGGTCTGTGTCACTGTCCCCTCCAGACACGGGCGTGAAGCGGGTTGAAGCCGATGCGGTAGACGAGCTCCGCCGGCCGTTCGATGGTCCAGATCGCGAGATCGCAGGACTTGCCGATCTCGAGCGTGCCGATCTCGTCGAGCCGTCCGAGGGCCCGGGCCGCCTCGCGGGTGACGCCCGCGATGCATTCCTCGACCGTCATGCGGAACAGGGTCGCGCCCATGTTCATGGTGAGCAGGAGCGAGGTCAGGGGCGAGGTGCCCGGGTTGCAATCGGTCGCCAGCGCCATGCGCGTGCCGGCCTCGCGGAAGGCGGCGATCGGCGGAACCTTCGTCTCGCGCAGCATGTAGAAGGCGCCCGGCAGCAGCACCGCGACGGTGCCGGCCTTCGCCATCGCGGCGGCGCCGTCCTGGTCCGTGTATTCGAGATGATCGGCCGAGAGCGCGCCGTATTCGGCCGCGAGCTTCGCGCCGTGCAGGTTCGAGAGCTGGTCGGCGTGCAGCTTGACGGCGAGCCCCTGCGCCCGGGCGGCGTCGAACACGCGGGCGGTCTGCTCGGGCGAGAACGCGATGCCCTCGCAGAAGGCGTCGACCGCATCGGCCAGACCTTCGCGGGCGAGCGCCGGCAGCATCTCGCGGCACAATGTGTCGATGAAAGCGTCCTTGTCGCCGTTCGCCTCCGGCGGCAGGGCATGGGCGCCGAGGAACGTGGTCACGATGGAGACGGGGCGCTCCCCGGCGAGGCGCCGCGCGGCGCGCAGGGAACGCGCCTCGGTGTCGAGGTCGAGCCCGTAGCCGGACTTGATCTCGACCGTGGTGCAGCCCTCGGCGATGAGGTGATCGAGGCGGGGCAGGGCGCTCGCCACCAGGTCGTCCTCGCTCGCGGCCCGGGTGGCCTTCACGGTGGACAGGATGCCGCCGCCCGCGCGGGCGATCTCCTCGTAGCTCGCGCCCTTCAGGCGCAGCTCGAATTCATGCGCCCGGTCGCCGCCATGAACCAGGTGCGTGTGACAATCGACGAGGCCGGGGGTGATCCAGCGGCCCTCGCAATCGATCCGCTCGGCGGAATCCCAGCCGGCGGGCAGCGCGTCCGCCGGCCCGGCGAAGGCGATCCGGCCGTCCTTCGCGGCGACGGCGCCGCTCTCGACGATCCCGAGACCGTCCCCAGTCAGCGTGGCGAGGCGGGCGTTGAACCAGACCCGGTCGAAGCGCATGGTCCTGCTCCGGTGAGGTTGCGATAATGTCTATACATAATCGCGGTTCGCGGGTATTGTCTAGACTTATTCGAACGGTTCCGATGGTCCGGCCCCGGCGTGGCCTTTTGGCGGCGGCGTCCCGGGGCATCGACAGCGAAGGTGTCAGTATGCGCAGGCTCATTCTCGATCACGCCCTGCTGCCGGGAGGCTGGGCGCAGCAGGTGGGGGTCGATGTCGACGGCGGGACGATCACGGCCGTTCGGCCGCACGATGCGCCCGAAGGTCGCGAGCGCGTCGCCGGGATCACGCTGCCCGGCCTGCCCAACCTGCACTCCCACACGTTCCAGCGCGGCATGGCGGGACTGGCCGAAACGAGAGGACCCGAAGGGGACAGCTTCTGGACCTGGCGGCAGGTGATGTACCGGTTCCTCGGCTCGCTGACGCCCGACGACGTGGAGGCCATCGCGGCCTTCGCCATGATGGAGATGCTGGAGGGCGGCTTCACGGCCCTCGCCGAGTTCCACTACCTGCATCATGACGCGGACGGACGCCCCTATGCCGACATGGCGGAGCTCTCCGGCCGCGTCGCGGCCGCCGCTCGGGAGACCGGCATGGGCCTGACGCTGCTGCCGGTGTTCTACGCCCAGGGCGGTTTCGGCGGCCTGGCGCCCGGCGAGGGCCAGCGGCGCTTCATCACCGATCCGGAGAGCTATTCCCGCCTGCTCGACGGGGCGCGCCGCGCCGTGGCCGGTCTCGACGACGCGGTCGTCGGCATCGCGCCGCACAGCCTGCGGGCCGTCACGCCGGACAGCCTGCGCGAGGTCCTGACGCTCGCCGGCGAGGGGCCGGTCCACATCCACATCGCCGAGCAGGTGAAGGAGGTCGAGGACTGCCTCGCCTGGTCGGGACGGCGCCCCGTCGCCTGGCTGCTCGACCATGCGCCCGTGGATGGTCGCTGGTGCCTCATCCACGCGACCCATCTCGATGCGCGCGAGGTCGAAGGAATCGCCGGACGCGACGCGGTGGCGGGCCTGTGCCCCATCACGGAGGCCAATCTCGGCGACGGCCTCTTCGAGGGCGTCGATTTCCTCGCGGCCGGCGGCCGGTTCGGGGTCGGGTCCGATTCGAACATCGAGATCTCCGCTCCGGGAGAGCTCAAGCAGTTCGAATACAGCCAGCGCCTCAAGCACCGTGCCCGCAACGTGCTGGCCGGACGCGAGGGCCGGTCGACCGGGCGCAGCCTCTACGACGCGGCGCTGGCGGGCGGCGCCCGGGCCCTGGGCCGCCGCATCGGGGCGATCGCCGCCGGGCATCGCGCCGATCTCGTGGCGCTCGACGCCGGCCATCCGGATCTCGCCGCCGTCTCTGGGGATCGCTGGATCGATGCCTACGTGTTCGTGGCCGGCAAGGCGGCGATCGACACGGTGGTGGTCGCGGGGCGGGACAGGGTCAGGAACGGCCGGCACGTGGACCGGGAGGCGATCCGCGCCCGCTATGCGCGCGCCCTGGCGCATCTTGTGGCATGAGCGACCCATGAAGCATCTGCACCAGCGCATCCGGGACGACATCGAGGCCAGGATCATGTCCGGCGAATGGCCGCCGGGTCACCGCATTCCCTTCGAGCACGAGCTGATGGCCACCTACGGCTGCTCGCGCATGACCGTGAACAAGGTGCTCTCCACCCTCGCGGCCAACGGCCTCATCACGCGCCGGCGCCGCGCCGGCACGGTGGTGGCGGAGCCGAGCAGCCAGCAGGCCGTGCTGCAGATCCAGGATTTCGCCCTCGAGGCGGCCCGGGCGGGAATCGACTACCGGTTCAAGATCCTGCATCGCGCCGTCGAGCCCATCGACGCCGCGGCCGCGCAGCGCACGGGGCTGCCGGCCGGCACGACGATGCTCTGCCTGTCCACCCTTCACGTGATGGACGACGTGCCGCAGGCCTTCGAGCAGCGCCTGATCAACCTCGCCACCGTGCCCGAGGCGGACGGGGAGACGTTCCAGGACGATCCGCCGGGCACCTGGCTGCTGCGGCGCGTGCCCTGGACGGATGCGGAGCATATCGTGCGCGCCGTCAGCGCCGACAGCGCCATGGCGAAGCGGCTGCGGGTCCAGACCGGTGCCGCCTGCCTGGTGCTGGAGCGGCGCACCTGGCAGGCCGGCGCGTTCGTCACCGAGGCGCGCATCACCTATCCGGGCGACCGGCATCAGCTCGTGGGACGGTTCTCGCCGGTGGCGTGACCGGATTGTGCCGGCCCGGGCGGTCGCGAGACCCGAGGGATACCCACCGCCCTCTCACGTCATGGCACCCTCCCGGTCATGGCACCCTCCGCCCGTCCCGCCACCCTCTCACGTCATGGCCGGGCTTGTGCCGGCCATCCCGATCTTTTGGAGCGCGGCGCTTCACAGAAGCGGCATCACCGGGACAAGCCCGGTGATGACGTGGTGTGTGGGACAGGCCCGGTGGTGACAGGGAGACGGTGGCACGGGCCGGTGCGAACACCCTCCGCCCGTCATGGCACCCTCCGCCTGTCCCGCCACCCTCCCACGTCATGGCCGGCCCTGTGCCGGCCATCCCGATCGGAAGGGCGCGGCGCTCCACCGTATTGGGATCACCGGGACGAGCCCGGTGATGACGTGGAGGATGAAATACCCGGCTCGCACCACCCTCCGCACGTCATGGCCGGGCTTGTCCCGGCCATCCCGATCCGGTGAGGCGCGGCGCTCCACCGTATTGGGATCACCGGGACAAGCCCGGTGATGACGGGGAGAAGGGCGAGGGGCGGACCCGCGAGCGTTCTACGACAGGGCCGAGCGCAGGTCCTCGATCAGGTCGTCGGCGTCCTCGATCCCGACCGACAGGCGCACGAGGCCGTCGTCGATTCCGAGCTCGGCGCGCACCTCCGCCGGCACGGAGGCGTGGGTCATGATCGCCGGATGCTCGATCAGGCTCTCGACGCCCCCGAGGCTTTCCGCCAGCGTGAAGAGCTGGCAGCGTTCGAGGAAGCGCGTCGCGCCCTCGAGGCCGCCCGCGATGCGGGCCGTGATGATGCCGCCGAAGCCGCGCATCTGGCGCCGGGCCAGCTCGTGCTGCGGGTGCGAGGCCAGGCCCGGATAGATCACCCCGTCCACGCCGGGATGGGTCTCCAGGAACCGGGCGATCCTGAGCGCCGAGGCGCAGTGCCGCTCCATGCGCAGGGACAGGGTCTTCAGGCCGCGCAGGGCCAGGAAGCTGTCGAAGGGGCCGGACACGGACCCGACGGCGTTCTGCAGGAACGCGATCTTCTCGCGGATCTCCTGGTTCTGGCCCACGATTACCACGCCGCCGACCATGTCGGAATGGCCGTTGAGGTACTTGGTGGTGGAATGCACCACGATGTCGAAGCCGAATTCGAGCGGGCGCTGCACCCACGGGCTCGCGAAGGTGTTGTCGGCGACGAGCCAGGTCCGGTGGCCCCGGGCGGCGGCCGCGATGGCCTCGAGATCGGCGAGCTTCAGGAGCGGATTGGTGGGCGTCTCGACCCAGACCAGCCTGGTGTTGGGGCGCAGGGCCGCCTTCACGGCATCCGGGTTCCCGAGATCCACATAGGTGATGTCGAGACCGGCGGACTTTCGGCGCACGCGCTCGAAGAGGCGGCGCGTGCCGCCGTAGAGGTCGTCCGAGGCGACGATGTGCGAGCCGTGCTCCAGCATGTCGAGCACGGTGGCGCTCGCGGCGAGGCCCGACGAGAAGGCGAAGGCCGCGGCGCCGCCCTCCAGGTCCGCGATGCAGCGCTCGAACGCCATGCGGGTCGGGTTCTGCGAGCGGGCGTATTCGAAGCCCTTGTGAACGCCGGGGCTGTCCTGCGCGAAGGTGGATGTGGCGTAGATCGGCATCATCACCGCGCCCGTGGTGGGATCCGGCGACTGGCCGGCATGGATGCAGCGGGTGGCGAAATCGAGCTGGTTGCGAGCGGTCATCAGGGGTGGATCCGGAAATAGTTGATGAGGTCGATGCGGGTGGCGAGGCCGACGAAGGAATCGCCGTCCATGATCACCGGCACGAGGCCGGCGGCGAAGAGCGGCAGAAGCTCCCTGACCGGCGCGTCGGCGGCGATCGTCTGGAGGCGCGAGACCATCACGTCCCGCACGGGCCGGGCGAACACGCTCTGGGGGGCGCCCTCGTGGGCGACGAGCGCGTCCAGGATGTCGCTCTCGTCGATCAGGCCGACCACGCGGCCGTCATCGATCACCGGCAGCTGCGAGACGTCCGAGGAGCGCATGCGGGCGAAGGCCGAGCGCAGGGTCTCGCCCGGCGAGACGAAGATGGTGGCGCCTTCGCCGAACGGGTTGATCACCACGTCGCGCGCGGTGCCGGTGGTCCGGCGGTCGAGCCATCCCTCCTGGGCGATGAAGGCATCGTTGAACACCTTCGACAGGTATTTGGCGCCCGTGTCGCACACCAGCGTGACGACGCGCTTGGGCTCCGTCTGCTCGCGGCAATAGCGCAGGGCCGCCGCGAGCAGCGTGCCGGACGAGGAGCCCGCCAGGATGCCCTCCTGGCGCAGCAGATCGCGCGCCGCCGAGAAGCTCTCCTTGTCGCCGATGGAATAGGCCTTCCTCACCAGGGACAGGTCGCAGTTCGGCGGCACGAAGTCCTCGCCGATGCCTTCGACCGCCCAGGAGCCGGCCTCGGTCATCTCTCCGGTCTCGACCAGCGGGGCGAGGATCGACCCGGCCGGATCGGCCAGCACCATGGCGGTCTTGGGCGAGGCCTTCTTCAGATAGCGCCCGACGCCCGACAGGGTGCCGCCGGATCCGACGCCGACCACCACGGCGTCCACGTCGCCGCCCATCCCGTCGAGGATCTCGGGGCCGGTGCTCGCCTCGTGGGCGGCCGGGTTCGCCGGGTTCTCGAACTGGTTGATGTAGACGGCCCCCGGGGTCTTGTCGGTGAGGGCCTGGGCGAGGTCCTGGTAATAGTCCGGGTGGCCCTTGCCCACGTCCGAGCGGGTGATCACCACCTCGGCCCCGAGCGCCTTGGCGTGCAGGACCTTCTCACGGCTCATCTTGTCCGGCACCACCAGGAGGGTGCGATAGCCCTTGCTGGCGCCCACCAGGGCCAGCCCGACGCCGGTATTGCCGGCCGTCGCCTCGATGATGGTGCCGCCCGGCTTCAGGCGCCCGTCGGCTTCCGCCGCCTCGATCATGGCGCGGGCCGGCCGGTCCTTGATCGAGCCGCTCGGGTTGGCGCTCTCGAGCTTGAGGAAGAGCGTGCAGGGACCGGTATCCAGTCTCGTGACCTCGACCAAGGGGGTCTTTCCGATCAGGTCCAGGGCTCCGTGAGCGACCATTTCGCATCTTTCCGATGTAGAATAGAATATTTGTTTCTTTTTATACGTGAAACGGAATGGTTCTTATAGCTCCCCTTCCGGGTTGTCACCTGCCGTTCCCCTGCCTCAACGGCGGTCCGTCCGCTTCGGTCCCTGGACGGCCCCCGTCCGCAGGATACGCGCGGCGCTCCCGACAAGCGGGATCACCGGGACGAGCCCGGTGATGACGTGGCGGTTGATCGTTCGGTTCGCGTCAACCCTCCCCACGTCATGGCCGGCCTTGTGCCGGCCATCCCGATGCGGCGAGGCGCGGCGCCTCTCGGAAGCGGGATCACCGGCACAAGGCCGGTGATGACGTGGAGTGTTGGTAGAAGCCGGTCCTGCCACCCGCCACGTCATGGCCGGGCCTGTCCCGGCCATCCCGATCCGAAGAGCGAAACGCCTCTCGGAAGCGGCCTAACCCGCCACACGGCGGGGGTGCCCGGGGGAGGGGTACCGCCCCCGCT
>NZ_JAMXFI010000014.1:0-33452 GCF_025460875.1 Microvirga yunnanensis | reverse complement strand
AGAACCCGCCCTGTCCGGCCCATCCCCGCTCGTGTTGCTCGTCTCCCCGGGGGGAGGGATCCGGCCCGCTCTCGTCCGCACGAGGCGCGGGCCGGCCGGGACCCCTGATCCAGGCTTGCCGTCAGACGACGAAGAAGTCCTGGAAGGTCAGCTTCAGGTTCTTCGAGAGCTGCGCGATCTCCACGGCCGCCTTGGAACCCGACCCGTCGGCATCGTAGCTGAGGATTCCCGTCTTCCTGTTGTAGATCAGGTAATCGTCCCTTTCCTTGGCCTTGGTGCCGGTGACGAAGAACTCCTTGTCGAGCTGCGTCGGGTTCGCCAGGGTGCCGCCGCCGAGCTTCTTGAACACGGCGTTGTCGAGCCAGAGGCTGTCCGCCTGGACGTTGAAGTCCTTGATCGTGTCGAAGTTGACCTTGCGGTTGGCGCTGGCGCTGCCGATCTTGTCGGCGAACACGAAGGCGTCGCTGCCGGCATTGCCGAAGAGAACGTCGTTGCCGTCGTCGCCGTCGATCACGTCGTCGCCCGCGCCGCCATAGACCGTGTCGTGGCCGCCGCCGCCATAGACATGGTCGTTGCCGGCGTCGCCGAGGACCTTGTCGTTGCCGGAGCCGCCATAGACCCGGTCGTCGCCGGCGCCGCCGTAGACCGTGTCGTTGCCGCTGTCGCCATAGACGTAGTCGTCGCCGGCATCGCCGTAGACCTTGTCGTGCCCGGCGCCGCCATGGAGCTTGTCATCCGCGCCCCGACCGCGGATCACGTCGTTGCCGCCCCGCCCGTCCATGATGTTGATGTTGTCGTTGCCGGTGAGGATGTTCGCCTTCTGGCTGCCGTTCCGAACCTCCGTCGGGACCGCCGGAACTCCTGGATCGACCGGGTTGCTGGGCGTTCCCGGAGTGACGGGCGTGCCCGGATTGCTCGGCGTCCCGGGATCGGCCGGCGTCTCGGGGTTGGAGGGCGTCCCGGGATTGGACGGTGTCCCGGGGTTGGAGGGTGTGCCGGGATCCGTCGGCGTCCCGGGATTGCTCGGCGTGCCGGGAGTGCCAGAGTCCACGGGTTTGGCTTCCCACACGCCGTTGAAGTAACGACCGTCCGAGAACTGCACGATCTCGATGCCTCTCAGGATATCGGTGCCCACGTCCGGTCCGATCACCTTCCATTCGTCGATTTTCATCGTGACGGTGTAATCCGACTTCTTTCCCCCGTAGATCGCCGTATCCGTGCCGATCCCTCCATCAAGGGTGTCGCTGCCCAGACCGCCGATGAGCGTGTCATCGCCGTCGAGCCCGTACAGCTTGTTGTCCTGATCGTTGCCGGTGATGACGTTGTTGAGTGCGTTTCCGGTGCCCTGGAGCGGAGGCTTCGTCGGATCGGCCGGAGCGATCAGGGTCAGGTTCTCGACATTGGCCGCCAGCGGCCGGTCGAGGGACAGGGAGATCGAGCTGATCACCGTGTCGGTTCCGGCGCCGGCGCCCTCGTTGACGACGTCGCCGGTATGATTGATCGTGTAGGTGTCGTTGCCCGCTCCGCCGTTCATGGTGTCGGCTCCGGCGGTGCCGGCGATCGCGTTGTCGCCCGCATCGCCGTTCCAGACCGGGCCGGCCGCCGAGATCAGATTATGATCGCCGGCGCTGATCTTCGCTCCGCCGGAGACACGGAAGCTTTCCGAATAGCTCCCGTCGATCACCATCCAGTCGCCGCCGCCGAGCGAGGTCAGGGTCGCCTGGCTGGAGAAGCCGAGGAACTCGATCCGGTCGCCGCCCCCGGCCGCGCTGCCGGTGAAATCGGCGATCGTGTCGCCCTGGAGCTCGCCCTTGCGCAGGACGAACACATCGTTTCCGGCGCCGCCCGTCAGCGAGTCGGCGCCAGCGCCGCCATCGAGGGTATCGTTGCCGTCGAGGCCATACAGCTTGTTGACCTGGCCGTTGCCGATGATCAGGTTGTCGAGCCCGTTGCCGGCGCCATCGGCGGCAGCCCCGACCAGCACCAGGTTCTCCACATTGGCCGCAAGGCCCTTCACGCTGGAGATCGAGATCGAGCTGAACACCGTGTCGATGCCGGCTCCGGCGGCCTCGGTCACCACGTCGCCGCTGTGATCGACAGAGTAGGTGTCGTTGCCCAATCCGCCGCTCATCGTGTCGGCCCAGCCCTGGCCGTCGAGAACATTGTCGCCGGCATTGCCGTTCAGGACGTTGGCGCCTGAATTGCCGGTGGCGTTCAGGTTGGCCGAGCCTGTGAGCGTCAGTTCCTCCACCTGGGGCGAGAGGGTGTAGCTGACCGAGCTGAACACGCGATCGTAGCCGCCGAGGCCGAGGCTGTCCTTCTCGACGATCACATCCCCCACATTGTCGACGGAGTAGGTATCGTGGCCGTTGCCGCCGTCGAGATTGTCCGCGCCGGCGCCGCCGTCGAGGGTATCGTCGCCGTCACCGCCCTTCAGCGTGTTGGCTGCCTCATTGCCGATGAGCCCGTTGTCGAGTTCGTTGCCATAGCCGTTGATGGCGCCTGTGCCCGTCAGTGTCAGATTTTCCACGTTGGACGTCAGGGTATAGGTGATCGATGAATTGACCTGGTCCGTCCCCTCGCCGGCATTCTCGGTGACCACGTCGCCCGAATGGTTGACCGTGTAGGTGTCGTTGCCCGCTCCGCCGGCCATGGTATCGGCCCCGCTCGTGCCGTCGATGGCGTTGTTGCCCGGGTCGCCGGTCCAGACGTAGCCGGGAACCGAGACGCTGCCCGAATCCATGCCGCTGATGGTATTCCCCGATACGGAGGTGTTGGTCGGGCCGGCGTCGTCGTTGGTCGGCTCCTCGCGGATGCCGTAGCGTGAATTCACGTCTCCGGTCGAGGAGATGACGTTGTTCACGACCTGCGTATTATGCGAGTAGTAGGTGTTCTGCGAATAGTCGTCGTCGAAGCGCTCGCGGATGTTGATCTCGTCGTACTTGCCGTCGAATTCCTGCGAGTTGTTCGAGATGCGGCTGTTCTGGACCGTGACATTGTCAGATCCTTCGATCTTCACGCCCTGGCGCTGATTGCCGTAGATGTCGACATCCGTGATGGTGATCTGCTCGGACAGCTTGACCAGGATGCCTTCCTTGCCGTTGTCGTGATAGGAGCCGCCGATGATCTCGATGCCGGACACCCAGGGAATCTCAGTCTCGCCTGCCGGGGGAATGTTGCCGCGCTGGATGGTGAGGCCGGCGCCCCCGGCGAGGGTGCCCTGATACATGTAGAGGTAGCCGTTGCCGTAGGCTTCGTTGTCCTTCAGGACGAGGTCCTTCGACTCGTTCTGGATGTTGAAGCCATGGCGATCGTTGTTGTAGGCGACGTTGCCCTCATAGAGTCCGCCCACGACCGCATCGGCCACGAAGCCGTCGAGGCCATTGTCGTGGGACTCGGAATTCGTGATGGTCAGATCGTATGTGACCTCGTGGGGGTTGATCCCGTAGGCCGTGCATTCCTTCACCTCGATGTTGTCGATGGTGATGTCGGACTGGGTGCGCCCGGTTCCGTCTTCCTTGATGCCGCAGATGAATCCGGCCTGATGGCTGCCCGCGGCTTGATTGTCGCGATTGCCGTCGATGACCAGATTGGCGATCTTGACGTTCTCGACGGTGTCCAGCTCCGTCCGGACGATGCCGTTGATGCGCTCGTTGAAATTGTCGACGAGCTTGATGGTGGAATCGCGGTCGCCGGCTCCAACGAGCGCAACACCCGACATGAGTTCCACCGCGCCCTTGGAGGGGTTCGTCGGATCGCCGCTCACCATGTACGTTCCGGCTGCGAGCTGAACGGTGACCTGACCTTCCGACTTATGAGCGTTGTAGTAGTCGTTTGCGGCTTTGATGGCGTTATTGATGGCCGCCATATCCAGCGCGGCATTGCCGGTGGGCGCATCGACATTGATGATCATGGTCAAATCCCTGCTTATTCAAGTGTCTGGGTCAGGCCGATCGCGAGCGTCATCGTCACCGGAATCCCTCCAGTGCGCGCTGCGCGAAAGCCGATCGTTGTGGGAGATGGCAGCCGGCTAAGCGGCGGCGTTCAGGTCTGCGTTTCCGACGATTCGATGAAACGGCGCTGCCGCTGACGGCAGGTGACCCATGCGGGCCTTCGAGGCGGAATCGGTCTCCGTCTCGCTGGACGTAATGAGCATCTGGACGTGTTCCTCTACAGTATCGGCCTGATTACCCATGATTAAATAGGCAGATCCTGCGAAGTGAAATGGCTCTATTTCATACGGCTGGAGCAATTCCGAGTTAACCGGCGGACAGGCATGAAGAGGTGTAATGCCGTCGAAGTATAAGCCTACCTCGGATGGAATGAAGCCTTTTTGATAGGGGTGGCTATCCCTATGGACCACAGGGCGGCGGAACTTTTGATCATTTGATGAGATCGAAAAGATCTCCCGAGCACTGGGCGACCAGGATCAGCAGCAGGATGCCGATGAACCAGAGCCAGGAGCCGCGCCGCCGAGGCTCGGCGGGCGCCGGTTGCGGCGCCTGGGGCTTGAGGACGGGGCGCGGAGGGGCGGGCAGGCGCTCGAGCAGTTCGGCCGAGGAGGCCGCGATGGTGCCGGCCCTGCCGATGAACCGGAAGCCCACCGGAATGCCGCCGACGAAATCGACCTCCGCGGGCTGCACCGCGGCCTCGTGATGAACCCACCAGTATTCCTTGCGATCGTCCATGCTGCACCCCTTTAGAAACGGCCCGGTAGCCTTCCCCCGGAATCGGATTGATCTAGAATTCCAGAACCGATAATGCCAGCAGGCGAAGAGTCGAGCAGGTTTCCAGGAGATTTCATGAACGTTCTCGTGACAGGCGGGGCAGGGTACATCGGCGGCCACATGGTTCTGGCGCTGCTCGATGCCGGGCACAACCCGATCGTCTTCGACAACCTCTCGACGGGCTTCCGCTGGTCGGTTCCGGAGGGTGTCCCGCTCGTGGTCGGCGACGTGGGCGATTACGAGCTCGTCCTCCGCACGCTGCAGCAGCACCGGATCGACGCCATCGCGCATTTCGCCGCCAAGCTCATCGTGCCGGAATCCGTTACCGATCCGCTCGGCTATTACCTGAACAACACGGTCAAGAGCCGCTCCCTCATGGCGGCCGCGGTCGCCGCAGGGGTCAAGAACTTCGTGTTCTCGTCCACGGCCGCCGTCTACGGCGACACCTCCGACAAGCCGATCGGCGAGGATGCGCCCCTGGGGCCCCTGTCGCCCTACGGCAGCTCCAAGCGGCTGACGGAGATCATGCTGCACGACGTCGCGGCCGCTCACGGCATGCGCTACGTGGTCCTTCGCTACTTCAACGTGGCGGGCGCCGATCCGCTGATGCGCCACGGCCAGTCGACGGCGAACGCCACCCACCTGATCAAGGTGGCGGTCCAGACGGCGCTCGGCATGCGGTCCCACATGGAGATCTACGGCACGGATTATCCCACGCCGGACGGGACCTGCATCCGCGACTACATCCATGTGAGCGACCTGATCGCCGCGCACGTGCAGGCCCTGACCCATCTCGAGCAGGGCGGCGAGAGCCTCATCATGAATTGCGGCTACGGACACGGCTTTTCCGTCTCCGAGGTGATCGAGACCGTGCGCCGGGTGTCCGGAAAGCCCGTGGAAGCCAGGATCGGGCCGCGCCGCGCGGGCGACCCGTCGACGATCGTGGCGGATCCGACCCGCATCCGGGCCGAGCTGGGATGGGAGCCCCGCCTCGACGATCTCGCCACCATCGTGGACCACTCCATGCGCTGGGAGGCCATGCTCCGGGAGCGCAACCTGAAGCTCTGACCGGCGGTGGATGGCCGGCCGGCGATAACAGCCGATTAAGAACCTCTGCCTCAAATGCTCCTCAGGCGCCGGGCCGATTCCCGGCGCCGCCGGACCAGGCGAGGGGAGGACGAGGGCATGGGTTGGGGCATCGGTGGGGGCATGGGCGAGGACAGGGGACCGGGCGTCAACGGGGTTCTGCTGCTGAACCGCCTGCTGCTGGCGGGCTGCTTCCTGCCGGTGGCCATCGGGCGCCTCTCGAACATCTCCGGGCTGGCCGCCGCCCTGACCCTGAAGGGCATGCCCTACGGCGACGTGGTGGCGACCCTGATCGTGCTCGCCGAGGTGTTCGGTCCCCTGGCCCTCATCGTCGGCGTCGCGCCGCGGCTGAGCGCCTCCGTGCTCATCGCCGCCCTGGTGGTGACGACCGGCACCCAGCACCGCTTCTGGGACTATGCCGGCCTCAACCGCCAGGCGGAGCAGGCGGTGTTCCTCTCCCATCTCGGGGTTCTGGCGGCTCTCCTGTTCTACGCTCTCGTGGGACCGGGAGCCTGGAGCTGGCAGGGCTGGTGGCGCGGCCTGAACGGCAAGGCCAAGCCGGCGAAGGGCAAGAAGAAGCAGCCGTCCCGCCCACGCGCGCCCAAGCCGCGTCCCGCGCCCGCGCGGCCTGCGGCCGAGGACGAGGAACTGGCGGACGTCGCGTGAGCGCAGGGGAAGCGAAGCGGGATCGATGGCCCCTGGACCGACTCGCTCCCGTCTGCGAGGCTCATGCCTTCATTCAGCCTCTTATCCGGGCCATAAAGCATTGCCGCGCCGTGCTTTTGCGCACGGGCAACGGTGATTTTCCAGGTTAGCAGTCGCGTCATGCTTCACTCGTCCGTGCGTCGTCTCCTCGCTCGTGGTCTCCTCTCTCTTGCCGTCGCATTCGCGTGCGCGTCTCCGGCCGCGGCGCAGCAATCCGCCGATCCCCTGACCCGCTTCCTCGACGGCCTCTTCAGGAAGCCGCAGGCCGCCGGGAGCGCCTCCCAGCCGGCGGCTCCGCAGGCGGCCCCCCAGCCGCCGGCCCCTGCGCGGCCGCAGGCCGGGAATCAGCCGCCGGCCAGGACCCAGCAGCCGGCCGCCAGGCCGAACCCGACGGCCCAGAAGCCGCAGAGCCCGGCCCAGCGGACCGCCCAGCCCCAGCCCGGCTCCAAGCCCCAGCCCAACTCCAAGCCCCAGCCCGCGCCGCAGACGGCCGCGAAGCCCGAGCCGCCGCGGCCGGCCGAGAAGGCCGAGGCGAAGCCCGGCCCCGCGGCGAAGCCCGCCCCCGAGGCGCAGAAGCCGGCGCCCGAGCCCCCGGTTCAGGCGGCCGAGCCGGCCAAGCCCGCGCCGCCGGCCAAGGTGGCGGAGCCGCCGAAGCCTGCCCGGGCGACGCCCGCCCAGATCGTGTCCGCGCCGACCTCCGTGGCCGCGCCGTCCACCGCTCCGACGCCCACATCGCCGCCCGGGCCCCGCACGCCCGAGGAAGGGCTCGAGCGGGTCAACGCCTATTTCAACAGCCTCGACGTGATGTCGGCCTATTTCGTCCAGAAGAACCCCAACGGCCAGCAGGCGGAGGGCACGCTCTCCATGCGCCGCCCGGGCCAGTTCCACTTCGCCTACGCCCCGCCCAGCACCCTCGAGGTGATCTCGGACGGACGCAACGTGGCGATCCGCGACAAGAAGCTCGGCACCAACGACGTCTACCCGGTCGGGCAGACGCCCCTGAAATTCCTCGTCCAGGACAATATCGACCTGGCGCGGGACGCCAAGGTGCGCGACGTGCAGGTCGGACGCGACGGCATCGTAACGGTCCGGTTCGACGACAGCGCGACCCTCGGGGGCACCTCGAAGATCACCCTGCGCTACGACAGCCGCGCCAATGCCCTCAAGCAATGGACCATCATCGACGCCCAGGGCTACGAGACCTCCGTGACCCTCTCGGGCGTCAACGCCACCTACCGTCGGGACGCGCGGGCCGGGCAGTAGAGGGCGACCATCCCGGTGGCGCGAACGCCCTCCACACGTCATGGCCGGGCTTGTCCCGGCCATCCCGATCGGAAGAGCGCCGCGCCTCTCGTATCGGGATCACCGGGACAAGCCCAGTGATGACGAGGAGAAGGTGGTCAGGGCCGGTGACAACACCCTCCGGCGTCATGGCCCCCTCCGCCCTTCCTGCCACCCACCCACGTCATGGCCGGCCCTGTGCCGGACATCCCGATGCGGTGAGGCTCGGCGCTTCTCAGAAGCGGGATCACCGGGACGAGCCCGGTGATGACGTGGAGGGTGTGTGACCTGGTAATGACACCCACCCACGTCATGGCCGGCCAGTCATCACCCGCCTCTCGCCGGCCATCCCGATCCGGTGAGGCGCGGCGCTCTTCGTCATCGGGATCACCGGGACAAGCCCGGTGATGACAGTGGGAGGGTGATCGTTCGGTTCGCGCTCCACCCTCCCCACGTCATGGCCGGCCTTGTGCCGGCCATCCCAATCTGAAAAGCGCGGCGCCCTACGGAAGCGGGATCACCGGGACGAGCCCGGTGATGACGTGGGAGTTACGATTCCCGCTAGTTTTGCTCTAGCGCGCCGGGAATTTCGGTTTAGAACACGTCCGAACAATCCTGGCAGGTGAGCATGGTGGATCGAGCGGCCCTTGGAGCCTATGCCGGTTACGTCCTCGAGGACGCGACCATCCCGGAACTGCCGAACCATTACCGCGGCAAGGTGCGCGACAATTACGACCTGCCCGACGGGCGGCGCATCATCGTCGCGTCGGACCGCATCAGCGCCTTCGACCGCAACCTCGCGGCGATTCCGCTGAAAGGGCAGGTGCTGACGCAGACGGCCCGGTTCTGGTTCGAGGCGACGGCGGACCTCTGCCCCAACCACGTGATCGAATATCCCGACCCGAACGTGCTGGTCGGCCGCAGGCTCACCATCCTGCCGGTGGAGATCGTGGTGCGCGACTATCTCGCCGGGACCACCGGCACGTCGATCCTGTCCCTCTACAGGAAGGGCGAGCGCGCGATGTACGGCATCCGCCTGCCGGACGGCATGCGCGACAACGAGAAGCTGCCCGAGACCATCATCACGCCGACGAGCAAGGCCTTTCATGGCGGGCACGACGAACCGCTCACCCCGGCCGAGATCGTCGGCCAGGGGCTCCTGAGCGATGAGCAATGGCGCATGGTGTCCGACTACGCCCTCGCGCTCTTCGCCAGGGGCCGGGAGATGGCGCGCCAGCGCGGGCTGATCCTCGTCGACACCAAATACGAGTTCGGCATCGACGAGACCGGCACGATCATGATCGCCGACGAGATCCACACGCCGGATTCGAGCCGCTACTGGTTCCTGGACAGCTACCAAAGCCGCTTCGAGGCCGGCGAGCGGCCCGAGAGCTTCGACAAGGACTTCATCCGCACCTGGGTGGCGGCTCGCTGCGATCCGTACAAGGACGAGATCCCGGAGATCCCGCAGGACGTGGTGCTCGAGACCGCGCGCGTCTACATCGACGCCTTCGAGCGCATCACCGGCGAGGCCTTCGCCCTGCCGGACCCGGCCGTTCCGGTGCTGGAGCGGGTGAGGGAGAACCTGAAGAGCTTCTTCTGAGGCCGGTTGACGATCCGGCGCGGCGCCCGTATCCTGCGCCCCATGATCACCGGTCGCACCAGCTTCGTGAACTATTTTACGCCGTCCCCATAGGGCGGCTCCGTTCGGTTGCGACCAGACGTTCGATGCCGCCGCTCTCCGGCGGCATCTTCATGTGGTGATCAGGTCTCCGGGCAGCGGCTTCCGCCAATCCCAGGAGACGACACGATGACGACCCCGAAATCCGAATTCCTGAAGACGCTCGCCGAGCGCGGCTTCATCCACCAATGCACCGATGTGGAGGCCCTCGACGCGCGCCTCTCCGCCGGGCCCGTGGCCGCGTACATCGGTTTCGACGCCACCGCGGACAGCCTGCACGTGGGCAGCCTCGTGCAGATCATGGCCCTGCGCTGGCTGCAGAAATGCGGCCACAGGCCGGTCGTGCTCATCGGCGGCGGCACCACGCGGATCGGCGATCCGAGCTTCCGCGACGGGAGCAGGCCCCTGCTCGACGACCGGCAGATCGCCCGCAACGCCGCCGGCCTGAAGCAGGTCTTCTCCCGCTACCTCGCCTTCGGCGACGGGCCGACCGATGCCGTGATGGTGGACAACGCCGCCTGGCTCGATCCCCTGCGCTACCTGCCGTTCCTGCGCGAGTTCGGCACCCATTTCACCATCAACCGGATGCTGAGCTTCGACAGCGTGCGCCTGCGGCTCGAGCGCGAGCAGCCGCTCACCCTGCTCGAGTTCAACTACATGGTGCTCCAGGCCTTCGACTTCCTCGAGCTGTCGCGCCATCATGCCTGCGCATTGCAGATGGGCGGCTCGGACCAGTGGGGCAACATCGTCAACGGCATCGAGCTCGCCCGGCGGATCGACCAGCGCCAGCTCTTCGGGCTGACGACGCCGCTGCTCACCACCACGGCCGGGGCCAAGATGGGCAAGACCGCGACGGGCGCCGTCTGGCTCAACGCCGACAAGCTCGGCCCCTACGCGTTCTGGCAGTTCTGGCGCAACACGGAGGACGACGACGTCGCCCGTTGCCTGCGCCTCTTCACGGAGCTGCCCCTCGACGAGGTGCATCGTCTGGGGCGGCTGAAGGGCTCTGAGATCAACGAGGCGAAGCGGATCCTGGCCAACGAGGCGACCCGTCTCGCGCACGGGGACGCCGCCGCGCGGGACGCGGCCGAGACGGCGCGCCGCGCCTTCGAGGAGGGCGAGACCGCATCCGGGCTGCCGAGCATCGGCCTCTCCCGGTCCGAGCTCGAGGCCGGCGTCACGGTCGCGCAGCTTCTCGTGCTGGCCGGGTTGTCCGGCTCCAGGAGCGAGGCGCGCCGCCTGGTCGGCAACAGCGGCGCGCGGCTCAACGGCGTGGTCGTGCAGGACGCGGACGCCCCCGTCGATCCGGCGGATCTCGCCGGCGGATCCCTGAAGCTCACGGCGGGCAGGAAGCGGCATGTGCGGGTCGAGGTGAGCGGGTGAGGGAGGATGGCCGGCACCCTCCCGCGTCATGGTCACACCCTCCCACGTCATGGCCGGGCTTGTGCCGGCCATCCCGATCGGAAGAGCGCAAAGCCTTTCCGAAGCGGGATCACCGGGACAAGCCCGGTGATGACGTGGAGAAGGTGGCAAGGTCCGATGACAACACCCTTCCACGTCATGGCCGGCCTTGTGCCGGCCATCCCGATGCGGTGAGGCGCGGCGCCTCGAACAATCGAGATCACCGGGACAAGCCCGGTGATGACGTGAGAGGGTGGTGTGACCCGGTGATGACGCCCTCCACACGTCATGGCCGGCCTTGTGCCGGCCATGACGTGGTGGGTGACCGTCGCGGGGGACGGGAGAGACTTCGAGCGGCCCCGTCACGCACCGAGCGAAACGGCCGGGAGGCTTTCGACGGCCGGCTTGGCGAAGAGGAAGCCCTGGAACAGGCCGATGCCCGCATCCCGCAGGGTGGCGAGTTCCGCGTCCGTTTCGATGCCCTCGGCGATGATCGTGATGTCGAGGGCGCGGGCCATCACCAGGATGCCCGCGATGATCGCCTGCCGGGCGGTCGAATCCGTGATCCCCCGGATGATCTCCATGTCGATCTTGATGAGGTCGGTCTGGAAATTGGCGAGGAGGTTCAGGCCCGCATGTCCGGCGCCGAAATCGTCGATGGCCGTGATGAATCCGAGACGTTTGTACTCCGCGATGATCCGGGCCACGTGCTTCGTGTCCGCCATCCGCTCGTTCTCGGTGAACTCGAACATGATCCGCCGGGTGTCGAAGCCCACGCGGCGGGCCGATTCCAGAGACGTTCGGATGCAGGCCGCGGGTTCGTAGACCGCGTTCGGCATGAAGTTGATGGACAGCCGCGTTTCCTCGGTCCGCGGGAAGAGGCGGCCCGCCAGCTCGATGGCCTTGACCCGGCAGGCCTGATCGAACTTGTACTGCAGGTGCTCATCGACCTGGCTCAGGATCTGCCCGGCGGATTGCCCCTGCGTTCCCCTGACCAGCGCCTCGTAGCCCCAGATGACGCCGCGGTCGAGATCCACGATCGGGTGGAACGCCATGGTGAAGTCGAACGGAAGCGGTTCGCTGTTCCGGCAGCCCTGGCATCCGACCCTCGTATCCACTGACAGTTCCGTTCCGACCATTGGAGAATTCCACACAGGAATATGGGAGAAAGATCTTGCGATTGCGCTAACGCATCGGTCGGTGCTCGGGGGATGCTGCGGCACGGATCACCGGCATAGTGCGGCGATCTGCGAGGCCTGCCTTCCCGTGTCAGGCCGCGCCGTCTGAGGAGAGCTCCCTGTCGGCCCTGTGCCGGGCCCAGGGCCAGCGGCCCTCGATTTCGACCTCGAGGGAGAAGCTGAGGAAGGTCCGGATCAGCACGATGCCGCCGAGGATGAGAAGGCTCTGAAGGGTCGGCTCGATCGCCACCGTGTTGATGATGTCGGCCGCGACGAGAAATTCGAGGCCGAGCAGGATCGCCCGGCCCACGTTCGAGCGGTAAAGGGCGAAGGCCTCCGATCCCGGGCGCCCGCGCAGGACCTGCCAGAGGGCCGCGAGGCTCGCTCCGAGAATGCCCAGGACGATAATGGCGATCCCGCCGACCTCGATGGCGCGGGTGGTCAGTCTCAGCGCGGCGAAAAACCATTCGTCCATGAACGATCCCTGGAACGATCCTCGAGCCTCATGGACATGGATTCATAGGACAGTCCGGCGAGGCCTCCAGGGGGGAGGGCGTCATCACCGGCCCATCCCACCTCTCCACGTCATCACCGGGCTTGTCCCGGTGATCCCGATTGTTCGAGGCGCGGCGCTTTTCCGCATCGGGATGGCCGGCACAAGGCCGGCCATGACGTGGGGAGGGTGTTGTCACCCGCTCACGCCACCCGCCACGTCATCACCGGGCTCGTCCCGGTGATCTCGATCATGTGAAGCGCCGCGCCTCACCGCATCGGGACGGACGGCGAGAGGCGGGTGATGACCGGCCGGCCATGACGGGAGGGTGGCGCGGGCCGAGACCTCAATAGGCGGAGGAGACCCGCGTATCGTCCTCCACGTCGAACAGGCGCTGGCCCTGCAGCACGACCACGGGCGAGCCGACCGGCACCCGGCTGTAGAGGTCGATGATGTCCTGGTTGAACAGGCGGATGCAGCCGCTCGACACGGACTGGCCGATCGACCACGGCTCGGTGGTGCCGTGGAGCCGGTACATGGTATCGACGCCGTTGTTGTAGAGGTAGAGCGCGCGTGCGCCGAGAGGGTTGCTCAGGCCGCCCTCCATGCCGCCGGCCCAGCGGGCATTGCGCTCGGGCTCGCGGCGGATCATGGCGGCGGTGGGAGTCCAGCGCGGCCACGTGGCCTTGCGGCCGATCCGGGCGCGGCCGCTCCAGGCCAGGCCTTCCTTGCCGACGCCGATGCCGTAGCGGATGGCCCGGCCGCCCTCGCGGACGAGATAGAGATGGCGCGCCTCGGTGTCGACCACGATGGTGCCGGGTTCCTCGCGGCCGTAATAGGCCACTTCGCGGCGCAGGAAGCGCGGGTCGACTTCGGAGATGTCGGTGGCCGGCAGCGGGTGCGGCTCGTCCGGGCGGGGGCCGTACATGGCCGCGTAAGCGGGATCGATACGGCGCACGGCTTGCTGCGGAGGCGCTTGCGTGGTGACGCAGGCCGCCAGGGCCATCGGAAGGAGAACCGCGGCGAAACGGAACGCGTTTTTCATCGGTGACGGGCGCGAAGCCAAGGCAGCAAACATCAGTGGGGTGACCTGCAGTTTCTGTTTTTGGGATTCGTCTGCCGACATTCGGGAGCGGCAGCATGACTCATGAAGAGACATAGCCTGGCCGGTGACGACAAGGTGGATCTCACATGGCGCAAATGTGGCAAAGGTCCAGTGTTGTTTGCAAGACACAGTCTTTTGAACGCGCCGATTGCTCTTCGTCGCAAGGGGTTAACTCTTTCGTGAGGGCCGTTAAGGTTCTTGTCCCAATTCAGCCAGCGAGCGAGCGTTGATCATGCACCGAACTCCCATTCAGATGCTCACGGTCTGCGGCATCGCGGAACTGCCGGACCAGCGCGAACGCTCCGTGACCCATGTCCTGTCCATTCTCGACCCGGATCATCCCGACCCGGAGGCCTTCGAAGCCTACGATCCGCATCACAGGACGATCCTGCGCTTCCACGACATCATCCTGCCCATCCCGGGCATGATCCTGCCTGCGCGAACGGACGTGGAGGCGATTCTCCGCTTCGGGGACGAGGTGGGCGAGGGGCGGGCCGGCCACGCCGAGGGTCACCTGCTGGTCCATTGCCACATGGGCGTCTCGCGCTCGACCGCCGCGATGCTGACCCTCATGGCCCAGGCCGACCCGAACGAAAGCGAGGACGCGTTGTTCGAGCGCCTGGTGGAGATCCGGCCCCAGGCCTGGCCGAATTCCCTCATGGTCGGTTTCGCCGACGGGCTTCTGTCGCGCGACGGGCGACTCACCGAGGCCCTGCGGCGGCACTACGGACGCCAGATCCGGCGGCGGCCGGACTACGTGCAGCTGATGCAGGATCTCGGCCGCGGCCGCGAGGTCGAGATGGCCGCCTGAGGGGACGGGATGACGCACCGACCGTCGTCATGCTGGTGATCCGCCGGATCGGGATGGCCATCTCTCCCACCCTCCCATGTCATGGCCGGCCTTGTGCCGGCCATCCCGATGGCTTGAAGCGCGGCGCCTCTCGCATCGGGATCACCGGGACAAGCCCGGTGATGACGTGGAAGGGTGGTATGAGCGGGTGATGATACCTCCCATGTCATGGCCGGCCTTGTGCCGGCCATCCCGATCGGAAAAGCGCGGCGCCTCAAACAAGCGGGATCACCGGGACAAGCCCGGTGATGACGTCGCGTGGGGGAGGCCGGTTCACCGCCCGGGCCCTTTCCCCAAGGCGCCGAACTTCGCGTCCGGCTTCCCCGGGAGCGGCGCGGCCCCGTCGTTCGCCAGCTCCTGGATGATCGGGCAATGCGGGCGCGCGTCCCCGTGGCAGTTGGCGGCGAGATGCTTCAGGGTCGAGGCCATCTCCTGCAGCTCCCGGATCTTGCGCTCGAGCACGCCCACATGGTCGAGCGCGATGGCCTTCACGTCCTTGCTCGCCCGGTCGCGGTCCTGCCAGAGGGACACGAGGTCGACGATCTGCTCGACCGAGAAGCCGAGATCGCGCGAGCGCCGGATGAAGCGCAGGGTGTGCACGTCATGGTCGGAATAGACCCGGTAGCCGGATTCCGTGCGCGCCGTCTTCGGGATCAGCCCGATGGATTCGTAATAGCGGATCATCTTGGCCGAAACGCCGGACGCCGCGGCGACCTGCCCGATATTCATGCGACACCTTCAACGGCTCGAGAGGGGGGAACGGCCCGCCCCGACGCGGCCGGCGCCCTGAAGCCGCGCAGGCGCAGGGCGTTGCCGAGAACGAAGACGCTGGACAGCGCCATGGCGCCGGCCGCGATGATCGGCGACAGCAGGGTGCCGTCGACCGGATAGAGCACGCCGGCCGCCACCGGGATCAGCAGGACGTTGTAGGCGAAGGCCCAGAACAGGTTCTGCCGGATGTTGCGGATCGTCGCCTTCGACAGCGCGATGGCGTTGACCACGCCGCGGACGTCGCCCGACATGAGCACCACGTCGGCGCTCTCGATGGCGATGTCCGTGCCGGTCCCGATGGCGATGCCGATATCGGCCTCCGCGAGGGCGGGCGCATCGTTGATGCCGTCGCCCACGAAGGCGATCCGGCCGTGCTGACGGCGCAGGCGCTTCACCGCCTCGACCTTGCCGTCGGGCAGCACCTCGGCCTCCACCTCGTCGATCCCGATCCGAGACGCGATGGCTTCGGCGGTCCTGCGGTTGTCGCCGGTGATCATGGCGACCTTGAGCCCGAGCGCGTGGAGCGCCGCGACCGCTTCGCGGCTCGAGGGCTTGATCGGGTCCGCGACCGCCGCGATGGCCGCGAGCCGGCCGTCGATGGCGGCATAGAGCGGGCTCTTGCCCTCCGCGCCCAGGCGCGCCGCGATGGCCCCGAAGGCGGCGACGCTCAGCCCGAGCCTCGACATTAAGCGGTCCGCGCCCACGGCCACGCTCCGCCCCTCGACCGAAGCCGAGACGCCGAAGCCCGGTTCGGCCCCAAAACCCTCCGGGGGCGGCAGGGCGAGCCCCCGCCGCGCGGCGGCCGCCACGATGGCCTGCGCGACCGGGTGCTCGGAGCGACTCTCCACGGCGGCGACCAGCCGCAGCGCCTCGGCGTCGGAGACCCCGGGCGCGCACACGAAGTCGGTCAGCTCGGGGCGCCCTTCGGTCAGGGTGCCGGTCTTGTCGAGGGCCACGACCCCGACCTCCTTGAGGCTCTGGAGGGCCTCGCCCTGGCGGAACAGCACGCCGAGCTCCGCCGCCCGTCCCGTGCCGACCATGATGGAGGTGGGCGTGGCCAACCCCATGGCGCAGGGGCAGGCGATGATCAGCACGGCCACCGCATTCACCAGCGCGTAGGTGAGCGCGGGTTCGGGGCCGACGAGGAGCCAGACCAGGAAGGTCAGGGCGGCGGCGGCCATGACGGCGGGAACGAACCAGGCGGTCACCCGGTCGACGAGGGCCTGGATCGGCAGCTTCGACCCTTGAGCCTGCTCGACCATCCGGATGATCTGGGCCAGGACCGTGTCGGCTCCGATCCGGGTGGCCCGGAAGGCGAAGCTGCCGGTCCGGTTGATGGTGCCGCCCACCACTTCGCTCCCAGGCGTCTTCTCGACGGGAACGGGCTCGCCCGTGATCATGGATTCGTCCACGAAGGACGATCCTTCCACCACGTCACCATCGACCGGGATCCTCTCGCCGGGGCGGACCTGGACGAGATCGCCGCTCACGACCCGGTCGAGAGGAACGTCCAGCGCCGCGCCGTCCCGGACCACCCGGGCCGTCTTCGCCTGGAGGCCCATGAGGCGCTTGATCGCCTCCGAGGTGCGGCCCTTGGCCTTGGCTTCGAGGAAGCGGCCCAGCAGGATCAGGGTCACGATGACGGCGGCCGCCTCGAAATAGACGTTCTCCATGGGGGCCGGCAGGAACCCGGGCAGGAATGTCGCCACCACCGAATAGGCATAGGCGGCGCTCGTGCCGAGGGCGACGAGCGAGTTCATGTCCGGGGCCCCCCGCAGGAGGGCCGGGACGCCCTTTCGAAAGAAGCGCAGTCCGGGACCGAACAGGACCAGGGTGGTCAGGGCGAATTGCAGAATCCAGCTGTTGCGGTGCCCGAGCGTTCCCATGACCCAGTCATGGACGGCCGGGATGAGGTGGGACCCCATCTCGAGCGCGAAGACCGGCAGGGTGAGGGCCGCGGCGACCAGCAGGGAGCGCCGGAGGCCGGCGATCTCCGCCTCCCGGGCCTCCCGCTCGCGGTCGGCCCGCCCGCCATCCGGCCGGATCGCCGTGGCCTCGTAGCCGGCCTCCGCGACAGCGCCGATCAGCCGTCCCTCGATCTCCGGCCCGCCGAGAGAGCGGATCGTCGCCCGCTCGGTCGCCAGGTTGACGGAGGCATCCGTGACCCCCGGGACGCGCCTGAGCGCCTTCTCGACCCGGTTGACGCAGGACGCGCAGGTCATGCCGTCGATCTTCAACTCGAGCGTGTCCTCGGAGGGCTCGTAACCGGCCGCCCGGATCGCCTCGGCGACCCCCGTGGGGGTGCGCGCGGAGGGCGCGAACTCCACATGGGCCCGTTCCGTCGCCAGGTTGACATGGGCCGCCGTGACGCCCTCCACCGAGCGGATCGCCTTCTCCACGCGGCCGACGCAGGAGGCGCAGGTCATGCCCTGGATGGAAATGTCGATGCTGTCGATCGGGGCGGTCTTGCCGGCGGCCATGGCAGGTCTCCTGGTCCTCATATGGGACGAGGGTGTAATGCTTCCAATCATGGTAAGGTCAAGGGGGCGAGAGACGTTCCAAGGAGATCCGGACCCGGCGCGTCCGCGGCCGGCCATCCGCCGGCCAGCCATCCGCCGGCCACCCCTGGGAACCAGGGTCGAGCTTGTGTCATTGATCCGACACGTTTGCCGCTTAGGCGGCAGGTGAAGTCCTGCTTGTGCCGAATGACCCGGTGCATTGACCTGTCACGAACGATTGAGCCGGTGCCGACCTTTGAAGCATAGCGACAAACAGGGGCGAACCCTTCGGATCCTCACCTACAACGTCCATCGCTGGCTCGGCACGGACAGGCAGATCTCCCCACAGCGGATCGCGGAGGTCATCGCGTCCTGCGATCCGGACATCGTGGCCTTGCAGGAGGTTCGCGTCGGCCGGGTGCGGGCCGGGGAGATCGATCAGGCGGCCGCCGTGGCCTCCCGCCTCGGGATGGACCTGCATTTTCAGCCGACGATCCGCATCCTGGGCGAGCAATACGGCATCGCGGTGCTGACCCGTCATGCCTCGAGGATCGTCAAGGCGGGGCGTCTGCCCACGCAATCGACCCGACCGTCCTTCGAGAAGCGCAGCGCCCTCTGGGTCGCCGTCGAGGTGGACGGCCAAGCCTTTCATGTGGTCAATGCCCATCTGTCGCTGCGGTCCGGGGAGCGGCGGACGCAGGCGGCCGCCCTGATCGGGGCGGATTGGATCGGCCACCCGGATTGCGGCGACCCGGCCGTGCTGCTGGGCGACTTCAATGCGCCCCCATACTCGCGGTCCTATCGGCTGATCGCCAACCGGATGCGCGACGCCCAGCTGTCCAACTCCTTCGGGGAGCCGCAGCCGACCTTTCACACCCGGGCGCCGGTCCTGCGCCTCGACCATGTCTTCGTGACGAAATCGATCGAGGTGATCGATGCCGGACCGGTCCGCAACCCGCTGACCCGGGTCGCATCGGACCATTTCCCGCTCCTGGCCGAACTGCGCGTCCGCAAGCGCCAGGGAGCGTCCGCCGCGAGCCAGGCCCGCGAGGGCGAACTGCTCTGACGGTTCAAGACTCTCGCCCAAAACTCTTGCCCAAAGCTCTTGCCACGACACTTCAGGGCGGCTAGGCACCCGGTGCCATGCTTCCCGTTTCCGTTTTCATCATTGCCAAGAACGAGGCCGACCGGATCGGAGCCACGATCCGTGCGGTCCGCGGGCTGACGGACGATATCGTCGTGGTCGATTCCGGCTCGACGGATGGAACCCAGGCGGTGGCGCAGGACCTCGGCGCCCGGGTGATCTTCAACCCCTGGCCGGGCTATGGTCTCCAGAAGCGCTTCGCGGAGGACCAGTGCCGGTACGAGTGGCTGTTGAACCTGGACGCGGACGAGGAGGTCTCGCCGGAGCTGCTCGCCGAGCTGCGGGCGCTGTTCGCCCAGGGGGAGCCGGCCCGCCAAGCCTATGGAATCCGCATCGCCGAGACCTATCCGGGCGAGAGCGCTCCCCATCCGCTGGCGTACCGGATCGCCCCGGTCCGGCTCTATCGGCGGGATGCCGGGCGGTATTCGACCTCCCTCGTCCATGATCGGGTCGACCTGAAGCCCGGCACCAGGGTCGGCAAGCTGAAGGGCCTCGTGCATCACCGGTCCGTGCGCTCCCTGGGGGACCAGCTCGCCAAGCTCAACAGCTACGCCGATCAGCAGGCGGTCGATCTCGAGGTGAGGGGCGTGTCGATCCCCACCTGGCGGGTCTATTTCGAGTTTCCGGCCGCGTTCCTGAAGGCCTATTTCGGGCGGCTGCACTTCCTGCGCGGCACCTACGGGTTCCTGATCTCCATGAACTACGCCACGTGGCGCCACCTGCGCCTGGCGAAGCACTACGAGCGCAAGCGCCTGGGCGCGCTCGCGAAGTCGGGCGCGCGGGCCGAGCAGGCCTGAGCGGGACCAGGGGTCAGAGGGCGGCCACGACCTGGATCTCGAGCCTGTAGTCCGGGTTGGCCAGCCGTGCTTCCACGCACGCGCGGGCCGGAGCCTGACCGGGGACGATCCAGGCATCCCAGACGGCGTTCATCGCGTCATAGTCGGCCATGTCGGCCAGCCAGATCGTGGCCTGCAGGAGCCTGGCCTTGTCGCTGCCGATCTCCACCAGCGATTGCTCGATCTGCCCAAGGACGTCCCGGGTCTGCTCGGAGACCGAAAGCCCCAGGGTGGTCTCGGGCACATAGCCCGAAAAACGGGCCGTTCCCTCGTGGATCACGAGGTCGCTGTAGCGTGCGGCAACGCCGATCCAGCGGATCTCTGTCACGGTTCTGCTCTCCCTTGGCTGGCGCACCGTTGAGGGCGAAAAACCGGGTCCACTTGTTCGCACGGTGCGCTCGAGCATCGGATCCGATGCTCAATTTCTTGAGCGGCGCACCGTTGAGGGCGAAAAACCGGGTCCACTTTTTCGCACGGTGCGCCGATCCGGCTCGTACCACAAGCCGGGGACGGGCGACAGCCGCGACCGTCGGGTCACCTCCGCCCGTCATGGCCGGGCTCGTCCCGGCCATCCCGATCCGGTGAAGCGCGGCGCCTTGAACAATCGGGATCACCGGCACAAGGCCGTTGATGACGTGAGAGGGTGGTGTGAGCGCGTGATGACACCCTCCCGCGTCACGGCACCCTCCGCCCTTCCTGCTACCCTCCACACGTCATGGCCGGCCAGTCATCCCCCGCCTCTCGCCGGCCATCCCAATAAGGTGAGGCGCGGCGCTTTACAGAAGCGGGATCACCGGGACAAGCCCGGTGATGACGTGGAGGGTGGTGTGAGCGGGCGATGACACCCTCCAGGTCATGGCCGTCGTCACGTGCTCCGCCGCTCGATCAGCACATGGCCCGTATCGATGATCCGCGAGGCACCTTCCGGGCGGTCGCCCTGGATGCTGCCGAGGATCAGCCGGGCGACCTCCCGTCCGATCAGATCGCCCGAGGGGCGGATGGTGGTGAGGGAGGGGATGCACGAGGCGCTGAAGTCGAGATCGCCGAAGCCGACGACCGCAATGGCGTCCGGAACGGCGATTCCCCGGCGCTGGCATTCGAACAGGGCCCCGAGGGCGATCAGATCGTTCGAGCAGGCGATGCCGTCCAGGTTCGGGATCCGCTCGAGGGCACGGGTCAGAAGAAGGGCGCCGGCCTCGACCGTTGCCGCTCCGGGATGATTGATGATCTCGTGCGAGAGCCCGTCCCCCAGGCGGGCCGTCTCGGCAAAGCCGCTCGCGCGCGTCTCGGCGCGATGATCCTCCTGCATGCGCGCGCCCAGGAAGGCGAGGGCCCGGCGGCCCTTCGACAGGAGATGTCGCGCCGCGGATGCGCCCACCCGCGGGTGCGAGAAGCCGACCGCCATGTCGATGGGTGTCCCGCCGAGCTCCCACATCTCGACCACGGGAACGCCGCTCGCCCGCAGGAGCTTGCGGGTCCCGGCGCTGTGGGACAGCCCGGTCAGGACCACGGCGGCCGGCGCCCAGGAGAGCGCCGTCCGGACCAGGGCCTCCTCCTGATCCTCGCCGTATTCGCTGTGGCCGAGGAGCACCTGAAGGCCCTCGGCAGCCAGTTCCGACTGGAGGGTCGAGACGGTCTCGGCGAAGAAGGCGTTGCGAATGGAAGGAACGATGATGCTGACGACCTTGGAGGAGGCCGCGGCCAGTCCGCCGGCCACCAGATTGGGAACGTAGCCCAGAGCCGAGATGGCGCGGGCGATCTCCTGCCCGGCCGCGGGCGAGACGGCGGCCGGTTTGCGGAGGTAGAGCGAGACCGTGGATGGGGACACCTGGGCGAGCTTGGCCACGTCCATCATCGTGACACGCTGCATCTTGCGCCGTTTCCGGGTGCTCCGGGTCTGCAGGCGGCTGCTGTCGGCGTCCATCCTCTTCCCTTTTTCGTAGCGCTTCGATGGATGAAGCTCATCCGAATATAGGGCAGAACGGCGCCACAGCAAACAGAAAAGCTGCTTTACGCTTGATTTTTCTCGCTATTTTCAGACGGGATGACGTGCCGGCGAGGGCTTCCGTGTCGCGCAAGACGCCTCAAGACGCCTCTTGCGTGCCGTCCATCGTAGCGCTATGATGTATTCATAATCCAAATCGACCTGAGATCATCACAGGGGCGCAGGCGGGCCGGCTCGGAGCGCGGCGCAAAGCAACAGGGAGGGAGCATGTCGTCCGTCAGCTTCCGGAAGCTTGAGAAGAGTTACGGGGCCCTTCGGATCGTGAAGGGCATCGACCTGGAGATCGCCGACCGTGAATTCGTCGTGCTGGTCGGCCCGTCCGGCTGCGGCAAGTCGACCACCTTGCGCATGCTCGCCGGTCTCGAGAGCATCAGCGACGGCGAGATCCGCATCGGCGACAAGGTGGTGAACAGGCTGCCGCCCCGCGAGCGCGACATCGCCATGGTGTTCCAGGACTACGCGCTCTACCCGCACAAGACCGTCTACGAGAACATGGCCTTCAGCCTGAAGGTCCGCGGCATCCCGGCGGCCGAGATCAAGCCCCGCATCGCTCAGGCGGCCGAGATGCTGGGCATCTCCCAGCTCCTCGACCGCAAGCCGAGCCAGCTCTCGGGCGGGCAGCGCCAGCGCGTCGCCATGGGGCGGGCCATCGTGCGCCGGCCCCAGGTCTTCCTCTTCGACGAGCCGCTCTCGAACCTCGACGCCAAGCTGCGCGGGCAGGTGCGCACCGAGATCAAGCGCCTGCATCAGGCCATCGGCACCACGATCATCTACGTGACCCACGACCAGGTCGAGGCGATGACGCTCGCGGACCGCATCGTGATCCTCAAGGGCGGCGAGATCGAGCAGGTCGGCACGCCCGACGAGGTCTACAACACCCCGGCGAGCGTCTTCGTCGGCGGGTTCATCGGATCCCCGGCGATGAACTTCGCCAAGGGCAGGATCCAGGGTGGGGCCGTGGCGTTCGATGGCGGTTCCAGCATTCCGCTCCAGAGCCGCTCGGCCGGACCGGCGGGCGCGCTCGAGGGGCGCGACGTCATCGTGGGCATCCGTCCCGAGCATTTCCTGCCGCCCGGCGAGGGCCAGCCCCTGACGGGCAGGGTGCAGGTGGTGGAGCCCCTGGGTTCCGATACCTTGATCCATTTCGCCCTCGGCCCGTCGACGCTGACCGCGCGCGTGGCGCCTGAGATGCGGCCGAGCCCGGGGGACACTCTCTCCATCGGTGTCGATCCCACCCGGATCCACCTGTTCGATGCGGCGACGGAACGGGCCCTCGCCTGAGGGACCCCTTCAACGAAAGGGGCCGGCAAGGCACCGGCTCCGACAAGAACCCCAAGGAGGAAACGATGATGTCGAAGAAGACCATGAAGCTGCTTCTGGCCGGCGCGGCCCTGACGCTGACGGCGTCCGCCGCCATGGCCCAGACCAATCTGCGCGTGTTCGTGTCCAGCCAGCATCGTCCGGATGTCTGGCGCAAGGCCTTCGACATGTACGAGGCCAAAAACCCGAACGTGAAGGTGACCATCGAGACCGGCGGCAACACCTCCGAGGCGCAGGCGCAGTATCTCAACACGGTCATGACCGCGAAGGATTCGTCCCTCGACGTCATGATCCTCGACGTGATCCGCCCGGCGCAGTACGCGGCAGCCGGCTGGACCGTGCCGTTCAACGAGGTGCTCGGCGCCGACGCCGATGCGGCGATGAAGCGCTACCTGCCGGCCTATGCCGAAGCGAACACCGTCGACGGCAAGGTCGTGGCGCTGCCGGCCTTCGCCGATGCCATGTTCCTCTACTACCGCAAGGATCTTCTCGAGAAGCACGGGATCCAGCCGCCGCAGACCTGGGATGAGCTCGCGGTCGCGGCCAAGAAGGTGACCGAGTCCGAGAAGGATCCGAACCTCCAGGGGCTTTCCTTCCAGGGCAAGGCGATCGAGGGCGCGGTCTGCACCTTCCTGCTGCCCTACTGGAGCATGGGCAGGCAGCTGGTCTCCAACGGCAAGCTCTCCTTCGACAAGGAAGCGGCCGTGAAGTCCCTGAAGCTGTGGAAGGACTTCGTCGACCAGGGCGTCGCCAAGAAGAACATCGCGGAGGTCGCCACCGACGATACCCGCAAGGAGTTCCAGGCCGGCAACGTGCTGTTCGCCGTCAACTGGTCGTATGCCTGGGGACAGTTCCAGGGCGCCGAGTCCGCCGTGAAGGACAAGGTCGGCGTCGTGAAGCTTCCCGCCGTGCAGGGTGGCCAGCCGGCCTCCTGCCTGGGCGGCTGGGAATGGGGCGTGTCCGCCTATTCCAACAACAAGACCGAGGCGCAGAAATTCGTCCAGTATCTGTCGAGCCCCGAAACGTCCGAGTTCATGGCGATCAACGCCGCCCTGCTTCCGCAATTCCCCGACGTCTATACGGACGCGGACGTGACCAAGGCGGTTCCGTGGTTCGCCAACGCCCGTCCGGTGGTCGAGACCGCGAAGGCGCGGCCGGTGACGCCCCGCTACAACGAGGTGAGCGACATCATCCGGACCACGGTCAACGCCGTTCTGGCCGGACAGTCGACGCCCGAGGACGGCGCCACGCAGATGGAAGGCCGCTTGCGCCGCGTTCTGCGCTAGAGCATCGGACGTGAAGAGTGGACCCGCGTTTGGGTGATGCTCCACTCTTGGTTGGCGCATCGTTCGACGCTGACCCCCATCCCCACCACCGGATGGATGCCCTCGGGCATCCATCCCTAACCTCGCACCCGGGCAGGATCATGACGATGGCAACGGCGAGCGAAACGACCCTGGTTACGCCGCGCAATGAGAGCGGCACGAAATGGTGGACGCGCTTCCTCGATCCGAGCGAGCGCACCCTCGCCCTGCTGCTGCTGCTTCCGGCGGCGCTGCTGCTGGCGCTCATCATCGTCTATCCGGTCTGCCGCCTGGTCTGGACCAGCTTCCAGAACCTGTCGCTGACATCGGGCGCGCCGGCGGCCTTCGCCGGGCTCGAGAACTACGCGCTCATGCTGGACGATCCCGTGTTCTGGGAGACGACCTGGAACACGGTGCTCATCACCCTGATCACGGTCCCGGGCGCCTTGCTCGTCGGCCTCGCTCTCGCCCTGATGGCGAACCTGCCGTTCAAGCGGAAATGGCCGGTCCGGCTCTCGCTCCTGATCCCATGGGCGCTGCCGCTCTCGTTCGCCGGCCTCATCTTCGCGTGGTTCTTCCATTCGGAATACGGCGTCGTGAACGACGTGCTCGGCCGCCTCGGATTCGAGGGCGTGATCTGGTTCAACTCCGCCCGTTGGGCCTTCGCGGCGATCTGCCTGACGATCATCTGGAAGACGTCGTCCTTCATGGCGCTCATCATCCTGGCGGGCCTCCAGACCATTCCGCGCTCCCTCTACGAGGCGGCGGAGGTGGACGGGGCAGGGCGCCTGAGGCAGTTCTTCGAGATCACCCTGCCGCTGCTCAAGGCCTCCATCGTGGTGGCGCTGATCTTCCGCACCATCACGGCGCTGCAGACGTTCGACATCCCCTTCACCATGACGCGGGGCGGTCCCGGAACCTCCACGGCGACCCTTGCCATGTACATCCACCAGAACACGGTCGACTTCCTCGATCTCGGCTACGGCTCCGCGCTCGCGGTGGTCATGTTCGCGCTCTCCATGGGCGTGACGGCCGTCTACCTGCGCATGATCCGGGCCAAGGGGTGACAGCCATGAGCCATGATACGCCTGCCAACCGCTCGCTCTTTTCCGGCAAGCCGCTGCGCATCCTGATCGGGTTCGTCCTGGTGATGAACGGGATGTTTCCGGCGCTGTGGATCCTGTTCACGTCGCTCAAGACCGAGACCGAGCTGACCCTCAAGCCGATCACGTGGCTGCCTCATGCCCCGACGATCGCCAATTACCTGCGCGCCTTCACGGATCAGCCGCTGCTCCTGTTCCTCTTCAACAGCTTCATGGTGGCGCTTCTCTCGACGGCCCTGACGCTCTTCGTGTCGGTGCTCGCCGCCTACGCCCTGGCCCGGCTTCACATCCGCGGCCGGGACCTGATCCTCTCGGCCATCATCGCGGTCTCGACCTTCCCGCTGGTGACGCTCCTGGTCCCGCTGTTCGAGATCATGCGGGCGCTCAACCTCCTCAACACCTGGATCGCCCTGATCCTGCCCTACACGGTGCTGAGCCTGCCGGTCTGCACGCTGATCCTGGTTTCGTTCTTCGAAGGCATCCCGCGCGATCTCGAGAACTCGGCCATGATCGACGGCTGCACGCGCCTGGGCGCCCTGTTCAAGGTCGTGGTGCCGCTCGCCGCGCCGGGCGTGTTCACGGCGGGCATCCTGGCCTTCGTGAATTCCTGGGACGAGTTCCTGCTCGCGCTCTCCTTCAACTCCAACCCGATGCTGCGCACGCTTCCCGTCGGCATCACCCTCTATCAGGGCGAGTTCGCGTTCCCCTGGCCGGTGATTTCGGCCGCGCTCGTGGTGGGCATCGTGCCCGTGGCGGTCCTGATCGTGATCTTCCAGGAGCGTGTCGTGTCCGGGCTGACCTCCGGCGGCATCAAGGGATAAAGGATGATGGCCATGACACGCCGACCCATCGGGGAGCTGCGGAGCCAGCGCTGGTTCGCCTCCGACGACATGCGCGGCTTCGCGCACCGCCAGCGCACCCAGCAGATGGGCCTGCGCCGGGAGGAATTCCTCGGCAAGCCCGTGGTGGCCATCGTCAACACCTGGAGCGACCTGAGCCCCTGCCATTCGCATCTGCGCGACCGGGCGGAGGCCGTGAAGCGCGGCGTCTGGCAGGCGGGAGGCTATCCGGTCGAGCTGCCGGCCCTTTCCGTCGGCGAGGTCATGGTGAAGCCCACCACCATGCTCTATCGCAACTTCCTGGCCATGGAGGTGGAGGAGCTCCTGCGCTCGCACCCGATCGACGGGGCCGTGCTGCTGGGCGGCTGCGACAAGTCCACGCCCGGGCTCCTCATGGGGGCGATCAGCATGGACATCCCGGTGATCTACTGCCCGGCCGGTCCGATGTCGAACGGGCAGTGGCGCGGCCAGAAGACCGGAGCCGGGACCCACACCAAGAAGTACTGGGACGAGCTGCGGGCCGGCAACATCACGCAAGGAGACTGGGTCGACCTGGAGAGCCGGATGACCCGTTCCATCGGCACCTGCAACACCATGGGAACGGCCTCCACCATGACGTCCATCGTGGACGCCATGGGCCTGACGCTCCCCGGGGCCTCCTCGATCCCGGCCGCCGACAGCGGCCATCCGCGCATGGCCTCCCTGTGCGGCGAGCGCATCGTCGAGATGATCTGGCAGGATTGGAAGCCCTCCCGCTTCCTCGATGCGAAGAGCTTCCGCAACGGTCTCGTCACCTACATGGCCCTCGGCGGCTCGACCAACGCCGCCGTGCATCTGATCGCCATGGCGCGCCGCGCCGGCGTCGACCTGACCCTCGACGACATGGCCGACATGGCCGGAAAGGTGCCGGTCTGCGCCAATCTCTTCCCGTCCGGCGAGTACCTGATGGAGGACTTCTATTTCGCCGGCGGCCTGCTCGCGCTGCTCAAGAAGCTCGAGGGGCACCTCGACCGGGACGCCATGACGGTGAACGGCAGGACGCTCGGCGAGAACATCGCCGGAGCCGAGTGCTGGAACGACGATGTCATCCGCGGGGAAGAGGACCCGATCGTGCCGCTCTCGCGCGGCAAGACGCTGGCGCTGCTGCGGGGCAACCTTGCCCCAAACGGCGCCGTCATGAAATCCTCCGCGGCGAACCCGAAATTCCTCAAGCATGTCGGGCCGGCCCTCGTCTTCGACAGCCCGGCCGAGATGAACCGGATGATCGACCATCCCGATCTCGACATCACGGAGGACACGGTTCTCGTGCTGCGCAACGCCGGCCCGGTCGGAGCGCCGGGCATGCCCGAATGGGGCAACCTGCCGATCCCGAAGAAGCTCCTCAAGCAGGGCGTGCGCGACATGGTGCGCATCTGCGACGGGCGGATGAGCGGCACCCATTACGGCACCTGCATCCTGCACGTGGCCCCGGAGGCGGCCGTGGGCGGCCCCCTGGGGCTTCTCCGGACCGGCGATCTCGTGGCGCTCGACGTGGAGGCCGGGCGCCTCGACATGAAGGTCGAGGAGGCGGAGCTGGAGCGCCGCCGCGCCGCGTGGAAGCCCACCGCGCATGTCTATGGCCGCTCGTTCGCGGCGCTCTATCAGCGCCATGTCTCGCAGGCCGACCAGGGCTGCGACTTCGATTTCCTCAGCGCGCCCGGCCCGGTGGCCGAGCCATCCATCTTCTAGGGGCACGTCATGATCGACATCGAGAACCGCTTCAAAGGCTGGCTCAAGGGCGAGGGGCCGCGCCCGCCGCTCGGCACCTGGCTCATGGCGGCCGCGCCCGCCACCGCCGAGGCGATGGGCTACAGCGGCTTCGACTTCCTGGTCGTCGACATGGAGCACGTGCCGATCGAAGTGGCCGACCTGGCCCATATCCTGCGCGCCATCGGCTGCACGCCGGCCGATGCGGTCGTGCGCCTGGCCTGGAACGATCAGGTGCTCGTCAAGCGCGTCCTCGACGCCGGCGCCCAGACGATCATGGTGCCGTTCGTCCAGACCGCCGAGGAGGCCCGGCAGGCGGTCTCGTTCGCCAAGTATCCGCCGGAAGGAATTCGCGGCGTGGCGGCGGTTCATCGCGGTTCACGGTTCGGCCGCGCGGCGGATTATCTCAAGCGCGCCAACGACCAGGTGGCCGTGATCGTCCAGCTCGAGACCCCCGAGGCGATCGAGCGGCTGCCCGAGATCGCGGCCGTTCCCGGCATCGACGCATTGTTCGTCGGGCCGGGCGATCTCGCGGCCGCCATGGGGCATATCGGCAATATCGCGCATCCGGACGTCCAGGCGCTGATCGAGAAGGCGGCCAGGATGGCCCGTGAGGCGGGCAAGCCGGTCGGCATCGTCGGCCCGAACCCGGACATGGTGCGCCGCTTCATCGCCTATGGCTACGGCTACGTGGCGGTGGCGTCCGACATCGCCATGATGACGAGCCGCGCCTCGGAATGGCTCGGCGCCCTTCGCGATCAGCCGGTGGCGTCGAACGCTCCGGCCGCGGCCTATTGAGGTTTCGTGCCATGCCGCTGACCGTCGCTCTCGATGTTCGCGCGCAACTGGGCGAGTGCCCGGTCTGGGACGTCGACGGGCAGGCGCTGTTTTTCGTCGACATCACGGGGAGGGCGCTTCATCGGTTCCACCCCGCGTCCGGCGCGCACGCCGTCGTGACGATGCCGGAGGAGATCGGCTGCATCGGATTGCGGAAGGGCGGCGGCTTCATCGCGGGCTTCCGCTCCGGCCTGTGGCTGCTGGATCCCGAGGGGCGCCGCGAGACGAGGCTGGCGGACAATCCGGAGGACCAGCGCGCCAGCCGCTTCAACGATGGCCGCGTCGATCCGGCCGGGCGCTTCCTGGCCGGGACCATCGACGAGCCGAAGGACGGCGGCAGGGCGCATCTCTACCGCTACGACCGGCGAGGGCTCGCGGAGCTCGCCGGAGGTCTCCTCACGTCGAACGGCGTCGCCTTCTCACCGGACGGGCGCACGCTCTACCATTCCGACACGCCGACCTTCACGATCTGGCGCTATGCCTATGATCCCGCGACCGGCGCGGCCACGGACAAGACCCTGTTCGCGCGCCTCCAGCCGTCCGAGACGGACCGCGGACGGCCCGATGGCGCCGCGGTGGATGCGCAAGGCTGCTACTGGACGGCTCTCTTCGAGGGTGGACGCATCCAGCGCTATGCACCCGACGGGCGATTGCTGGCGGAGCATCCTGTCCCGGCCCGGTGCCCCACGATGGTCTGCTTCGGCGGCGCCGGCTTGAGGACGCTCTACGTGACCTCCGCGCGCCATGGTCGATCCGAGGCCGAGCTCGGGGCCTTTCCGCAATCGGGAAGTCTGTTCTCCATGCCGGTCGACGTGCCGGGACTGCCTGAAAACCGTTTCGATCCTTCCGTTTGAGGCCGCGCCACCATGGCATTCGACTACACAACCGTCCAATATCGCTCCCTTCAGGACCGCTCGGTCGTCATCACGGGCGGGGCGTCCGGGATCGGTGAGGAGATGGTGAAGGCTTTCGCCGCCCAGGGCGCGCGGGTGTCGTTCATCGACATCGCCGAGGAGCCGGGACGCGCCCTGGCGAGCGCGACGGGCGCAAGCTTCCATGCCTGCGACGTCACCGACATTCCGGCGCTCCGCGAGGTGCTCGCCCGGATCGAAAACGAACGCGGCAGGGTCGACGTTCTCGTGAACAATGCGGGCAAGGACGACCGGCACGACATGGCCGAGGTGGAGCCGGAATACTGGCGGCGAGCCCTTGCCCTGAACCTCGACCATCAGTTCTTCGCCACCCAGGCCGTGGCGAAAGGCATGGCGGCGCGGGGGGCGGGATCCATCGTGATGCTCGGCTCGATCTCGTGGATGCGCGGACGTCCCGGCATGGTCGGCTACACGACCGCGAAGGCGGCGATCAACGGCATGACCCGCACCCTCGCCCGCGAGCTGGGTCCGTCGAATATCCGCGTCAACTGCATCGTGCCGGGGGCGATCCTGACGGAGCGCCAGAAGCAGCTCTGGCTGACGCCCGACCTGAACCAGCAGTTCCTCGACCTGCAGGCGTTGAAGTTCCGGCTCGACGCCAGCCACGTGGCCAGGATGGCCCTGTTCCTCGGCTCCGACGAGAGCGGCGGCTGCACGGGCGCGAACTTCGTCGTCGATGCCGGCCTGACCCAGAACTGAAGAGCATCCCATGCAGATCCACACGACCGCCGACGGCTTCGACCTCATTCTCGACGGAAGGCCGATCCTGCGCCACCGCGGCGACGCGCCATGCCTGTTCGTCGGGCAGGGCGACGCGCGCATGGACATGTACCGCGGCAACTTCGACATCGAGGATTACGTGATCGAGCGGACGCCGCTCGCCCATGCGGTCGTGTCCGGGGCCGCCATCGCGTTCTCGGCGGCTCCCGGGCAGCCGGTCCGGGTGACCCTCGAACTGTCAGGAGACGACCGGACCGGCGCCATCGCGTTCCGCGCCGAGGATGCCGCCCTCAACCGGATCTGGCTGCGCGTTCAGGCCGAGCCGGGCGAGCACGTCTGGGGTGGCGGGGAGCAGATGTCGTATTTCGACATGCGCGGGCGCCGCTTTCCTCTCTGGACCTCGGAGCCCGGCGTCGGGCGCGACAAGACGACCGAGATCACCTTCAAGGCGGACGTGACCGGCCGATCGGGCGGCGACTACTGGAACACCAATTATCCGCAGCCGACCTTCCTCTCGTCCCGGCGTTACGCGCTGCACGTGGAGACGACGGCCTATTCGGCCTTCGATTTCCGCCGCGGCGACTTCCACGAGATCGAGATCTGGGCCGTTCCCGAACGGATCGAGCTCACGGCGCGTCCGACGTTCGCCGCTCTCGTCGAGGCCATGGCCGAGCGCTTCGGGCGCCAGCCGCCGCTGCCCGAATGGGTCTATGGCGGGGCGATCATCGGGCTCAAGGATGGGGCGAACTCGTTCGAGCGGCTGGACACCATCATGGCGGCCGGCACGAAGGTGTCCGGGCTCTGGTGCGAGGATTGGGTGGGGCTCCGCCACACGTCGTTCGGTGCCCGCCTGTTCTGGGACTGGAAGGCCGACGACGATCGCTACCCGGGCCTGCGCCAGCGCATCGCCGAGCTGGAGGATCGGGGCGTCCGTTTCCTCGGATACGTGAATCCCTATCTCGCCGTCGACGGGTCGCTCTTCCCCGAAGCGGATGCGGCGGGCTACTTCGCCAAGGACGCGAGCGGACGGACCGCGCTGGTCGATTTCGGCGAGTTCGATTGCGGCGTCGTCGATTTCACCAACCCGGAGGCGGCCGCCTGGTTCGCCGAGCGGGTGATCGGGCAGAACATGCTCGATTTCGGCCTGTCGGGCTGGATGGCCGATTTCGGCGAGTATCTGCCGATCGACGTGACGCTCGCCAACGGGGTCGACGCGACGCTGATGCACAACGCCTGGCCGACGCTCTGGGCCGAGGTGAACGCGCGCGCGGTGGCGAGCCGCGGCAGGACCGGCGAGGCCCTGTTCTTCATGCGCGCCGGCTTCACCGGGGTGCAGAAGCATTGCCCGCTGCTGTGGGGCGGGGACCAGTCGGTCGATTTCACCCGCCACGACGGGCTCGTGACGGTGATGTCGGGCGCGCTGTCGTCGGGCCTGCTCGGCAACGCCTATCACCATTCCGACATCGGCGGCTATACGAGCCTCTTCGGCAATGTGCGCACGGCGGAACTCGTCATGCGCTGGGCCGAGATGGCGGCGTTCACGCCCGTGATGCGCACCCATGAGGGCAACCGCCCGCGCGACAACCTGCAGATCGACCAGGATCCGGACGTCCTCGCGCATTTCGCCCGGATGACCAGGGTCTACGTGCACCTCGTGCCCTATCTCAGATCCCTGGTGGCCGAAGCCTCGACCCGGGGACTGCCGGCGCAGCGTCCGCTGTTCCTCCATTTCGAGGACGATGCCCGCACCTACGCGATCCAGGACGCCTATCTCTACGGACCCGACCTGCTCGTCGCGCCCGTCTGGCGGGCCGGGAAGACGGAATGGAGCACCTATCTTCCGGAGGGCGCCGAGTGGGTCCATGCATGGTCCGGCAAAACCTTCATGGGCGGGCAGGAGGCCAATGTGGCGGCGCCCTTCGGCGAGCCGCCCGTGTTCTCCCGGGCCGGCTCGGCGTTCTCGGGGTTGTTCGCGGGCCTGAGGGATCTCTGAGCCATGTCGGTTGCGGAGCTCATCGGCTTTCTCGTGCTGACGGGCGCCGCCGCCTACGCGCAGACCCTGACGGGCTTCGCCTTCGGGCTCATCACCATGGGCGGGGTGGGCCTGACGGGGCTGCTGTCGCTGCCGGACGCCGCCATGATCGTGAGCGTGCTGACGCTCGTGAACGCCACGCAGATGCTGCTGAAAGGGTGGCGGGATGTGGCATGGCGGAAATTCGGCCTCGTCATGGCGGCCAGCATTCCCCTGCTCTTCGTCGGGTACTGGCTGCTGGAATGGCTCGCCGGAACGCAGGCGGATGTCCTGCGCCTGATCCTGGGGCTCGTGATCATCGTGTCCAGCCTGCAGCTGGCGCGAAAGCCCGAGCCGCTGGCGAAGCCGTCCCGTGACGGCTCGTTCGCCTTCTTCGGCGGCATCGCCGGATTGATGGGCGGGATGTTCTCGACGGCCGGCCCGCCGCTCGTCTATCATTTCTACAGCCAGCCCATGCCGCTCGCCACGGTGCGGGAAACGCTCGTCACGGTCTTCGCGCTCAATGCCGTGTTCCGGATCGGCCTCGTGGTGCTGTCGGGCAATCTGCCGTCCGGCTCCACGCTCACGGGGCTTCTCGCCATTCCGGGCGTCATGGGGGCGACCTACGCGGCGCGCCGCTGGCCGCCGCCCGTCTCTCCGGCCACGATGCGGCGTATCGTGTTCATTCTGCTTTTCCTCTCAGGCGTGTCGCTCGGAGCGCCTGCCGTCACTCATCTTCTGGGAGCCTCGAAATGACCGCTCATGCGAAACCTGTCGACCGTCGCGTTGTTGATCTGAAGGACCCGTCGCTGCTGGTGAGCCAGGCCTATGTGGCGGGCGAGTGGGTGGACGCCCCGGACGGCCGGACCATTCCCGTGA
>NZ_JAMXFI010000139.1:0-21653 GCF_025460875.1 Microvirga yunnanensis | reverse complement strand
GGTCGCGTCAGCGACCCGCTGGGTCCGCCTCATCCGATGCGCCGGTCAAGAGAGGGAGCCTCGGGTGAATCCCAAAAGTGGTGTCCACTTTTCACGTCCGAGGCTCTAGGGCTCGAAGCGGGAACAATGCCCGGCGACGGCCGGTTTCGAAGGAGGACGTTGGGGAGACGGACGGCATGCCGACGGTGTTCCTGGATTGTGACGGCGTGCTGGCCGATTTCGACAAGGGCGCGGCCCGGATCTTCGGCATGCCGCCGGGCGAGTACGAACGCCGGTTCGGACTGAGGCGCTTCTGGTCGGACCTTGCCGCGACACCGGATTTCTTCGACACCCTCGAGCCTCTTCCCGACGCCATGGAGCTGTTCGATGCGGTCCGCCACCTCGACCCGGTGATCCTGACCGGATTGCCGCGCGGGAACTGGGCCGAGCCGCAGAAGCGGCGCTGGGCCGAGCGACACTTTCCGCGAACCAAGGTGATCACCACCACGGCCGCCCTGAAGCGCGAACATTGCCATCCTGGCGATGCGCTGGTCGACGACCGGGAGAAGTACCGTCATCTCTGGGAAGGAGCAGGCGGCCTCTTCATCCACCATCGGAATGCGGCGGCCTCGATCAGGCTGCTGCGGGAGCACGGCTTCCTCTGAGCGCTCAGGCCGAGGCCATCTTCCCCTCGAGGCCGGCCTTCACCGCCGGCCACTCCTCCTGGAGGATGCTGTAGACCGCGGTATCGCGGATATGGCCGTCGGGCATGATCATGTGCCGGCGCAGGATCCCGTCGAGCTTGGCGCCGAGGCGTTCGATGGCGGCGCGGGACTGGTCGTTGCGGGCATGGGTGCGGATCTCGACCGCAAGACAGCCCAGCACCTCGAACGCATGCCTCAGCATGAGGAACTTCGCATGGGTGTTGACGAAGGTCCGCTGCCAGGACCTGGCGATCCAGGTGGTTCCGATCTCGACCCGGTGGTTGACGGCATCGATGTTCATGTAGCGTGTCGAGCCGACAACCCGGCCGCTATCGTTCACCACCGTGGCGAACGGCAGGGCAAGGCCGGCCGCCTGAAGCTCCAGGGCCTTCTGCACATAGGCCTCGAAGCCCTCGGGCCGGGGCACGGTCGTGGTCCTCTTGTCCCAGAGTTCGCCGTCGGCGGCGGCCACGCCCAGAGCGGGCACGTCGGCGAGGCTCAAAGGGCGCAAGGTCAAACGGTCGGTGGAAAGGGTGACAGGCTCGATGTGCAGCATGGGGAAAGTGCCTTTGCGGTGTCCCGCCTTGTCCCCGATTCAGCGGCCGCTCGCAATGGTCAAGGCGCCATCAGGAGGCCTCTCCGCCTCCCGATGCGGTCATCCAGGGTTCGATCCCGCTCAGCTCAGCAGGTAGACGAGGCCCGGCAGGCTGACGGCGAGAGCGGCCAGAAGCCAGGCGCCGGCTGCGGATTCCCAAGCGACATTGCCCGTGGCGTTGCGAAGCCGCTGAGCGCAGGTCCCGGCCTCGATCGCATGGCCGCTCAGGCAGGAGCAAAGAGCGTAGTGAGCCTGACCATCCGATAGGGCGAAGTAGCGCATGGCGTCACCGAGCCGGTCGCTCGACAATCCGTCCGCGCGCAGCACGGGGTCCTCATAGGCCACCGAGAGCGGCGAGTTGTCCTCGCGGAGCAGCGCGCGCTCCGCCGGCGGCTTGTACTCGATTTCGCCAAGGGAGCTGAGGCGGCGCTTGGGATCCGCTTCAAGCAGATCGATCCACCGCTGGAGTCGTTCCTCGCGGGACAACGGTCTCGGCTGAACGTCGGCTACGCTACGGAGCTGATCAAGAGGCTTGTGTTCCATCGATCTCCTCCCTGCCCATCACTCAGACAGCCGAAAGGCTGACGAGACGCTCGATGCTGCGCGTCATGCGCGGCGAAAGTGCGACAGGGACGGAGAGCGAAGGAGGTATGGAGGCTACTCTTCAGGCGCCTCGACGATGGGGTCGTAACGGCTCGTGTCGAGCCCGAGCAGGTTGAAGCTCTGCTGCATGTGCGGGGGCAGCGGCGCCGTCACGTCGATGGGCTTTCCGGTCCGCGGATGCGCGATGACGATGCGGCGCGCCAGGAGATGCAGCTTGTTCTGGATGCCGCCGGGAAGCTCCCAGTTCTCGATGTCGAAATATTTCGGGTCACCGACGATCGGGTGCCCGATATGGGCCGTGTGGGCGCGCAGCTGGTGCGTGCGGCCCGTGACCGGCTTCAGCGACAGCCAAGCGAGCTTCTGCGCGGCCGTATCGACCACGGCGTAATAGGTCAGCGCATGGCTTGCACCCTCGTCCCCGTGCCGGGCGACGCGCATGCGGGAATCGCCCTCGTCGCCTTCCTTGGCGAGATAGGTCGAGACCCGCCCCTGGCGCACCCGGGGCACTCCGGCCACGAGCGCCCAATAGATCTTGCGGGTGGTGCGCGCACGGAAGGACTTCGCCATGGTGGACGCGGCAAAGCGCGTCTTGGCGATGACGAGGCAGCCGGCTGTGTCCTTGTCGAGACGATGCACCAGCCGCGGCTTCTGCCCGTCCTCGTCGGTCAGAGCGTCGAGCATCCCGTCCACATGCCGCTTGGTGCCCGAGCCGCCCTGGACCGCGAGCCCCATGGGCTTGTTGATGATGAGAACGTCCTTGTCCTCGTAGAGCGTGATCGACTTCAGGAAGTCGCGGTCGTCCTGGTCCTTGGCCGCGCTCCGGGAGACCGGCCGCGGCTGATCGAGCTTCAGGGGCGGCACGCGGACCTTCTGGCCGGCCACCAGACGCTCGTTCGGCTGCGCGCGCTTGCCGTCGATGCGCAGCTCCCCTTTCCGGACGATACGCTGGATATGGGTGAAGGCGAGCTGCGGGAACCGGGCGACCAGGAAACGGTCGACGCGCATGTCGGCCTCGTCCGGCTCGACCACGAGGGTCTGAACGCCGGTCGCCAGCACCTCCTGGGCGGCCGCCTTGGCCTGAGCCCGGGTCGGCCCGCGGGGAGCTTCCGTCGCACCGGGCGCCATCGGCTTGGAACGTGCGGCCGGATTCTCGCGCTGGGCCGATGGGGCGCGCGTCTTGGCAGGCGCCGATTTCGCCGTGCGCTGCTTCGCCGGAGCCGCCTTGCGGGCGGGCTTGTCCTCGCGCGAGCGAAAACCCTGCCGGGCACCCGAGCGCCCGCCGCGGGCGCCATTCTGTCCTGAACCGCTTTTTCTCATGGATCTGTGGGTACCAGAGCGCCGCGCGGGCGGCAATCGAGGTTTAGGCGGAGACCGCCCGGATCAACCCGAGACCGACGGCCAATCCCGCGATGGAGAGAATGACCGACGCGATGACATAGGTTGCCGCAATCCCGGCCTGCCCCCTTTCCCAGATCAGCACCGCATCGAGGGAAAAAGCCGAGAAGGTGGTGAAGCCGCCGAGGATCCCGGTGGTCAGGAACAAGCGGAGCGGCTGGCTCCAGTTCTCGCCGGCCTTGAAGGCGAGCCATCCGGCGAGGAGCCCCATGATGAATGAACCGACGACGTTGACCGTGAGCGTCCCCCAGGGAAAAGCCGTGCCGCAGTAGCGCGCGCACCCCAGGTTGACACCATGCCGGAGCGCGCCGCCGATCCCGGCACCGAGGAAGACGAGGAAGTAGGCCTTCATCAGCTATTCGCCATTCCCGCCGCGCCGCTCCTTCCGCAGCCTCTCCCACCACTCCAGCCGCTTCCGGATCTCCCGCTCGAAGCCGCGGTCCACCGGGTCGTAGAATTCCTGCCGCCCCAGCTTCTCGGGCCAGTAATCCTGGCCAGAGAAGGCATCCGGCTCGTCGTGATCGTAGGCGTAGCTCTCGCCGTAGCCGATCTGCTTCATGAGCTTGGTCGGAGCATTCAGAATGGTCTTGGGCGGCATGAGGGAGCCGTGCTCCTTCGCCACCCGGGTGGCGGCCTTGTAGGCGGTATAGAGCGCGTTCGATTTCGGCGCGGTGGCGAGATAGACGGCCGCCTGCGCGAGCGCCAGTTCCCCCTCCGGGGAGCCGAGGAAATCGAAGGCATCCTTGGCCGCGTTGGCGATGACCAGCGCCTGCGGATCGGCCATGCCGATATCCTCCACGGCGGCCCTCACCAGCCGGCGCGCGATGAAGAGCCGGTCCTCGCCTGCGTCGAGCATCCGGGTCAGGTAGTAGAGCGCCGCATCGGGGTCCGAGCCGCGGATGGTTTTGTGCAGGGCCGAGATGAGGTTGTAATGGCCCTCCTGGCCCTTGTCGTAGATCGGGGCGCGGCGCTGGATGATCTCCTGCAGCTGCTCCGCGTCGAAGACCTCGCCGGGCTTCGCCGAGCGCCAGACCTCCTCGGCGAGCGTCAGGACGGCCCGCCCGTCCCCGTCCGCCATCCGCACGAGGGACGCCCTCGCCTCGGCGTCGAGCGGCAGGCCTTTCCCCGTCACCTCCTCGGCCCGGGCCAGAATCTGCCCGATGGCCGTTTCGTCGAGAGACCTGAAGAGAAGCACGCGGGCGCGGGAGAGCAGCGCCGCATTCAGCTCGAAGGACGGGTTCTCGGTGGTCGCCCCCACGAGCGTGATGGTGCCGTCTTCCATCACCGGCAGGAAGGCGTCGAGCTGGGCCCGGTTGAAGCGGTGGATCTCGTCGACGAAGAGCAGCGTGCCCTTTCCGGTGGAGCGGCGATGGCGCGCCGCCTCGAAGACCTTCTTGAGGTCCGCCACGCCGGAAAAGATCGCCGAGATCTGCTCGAAATGAAGATCCGTCTCATGGGCGAGCAGCCGCGCCACGGTGGTCTTGCCGGTACCGGGCGGCCCCCAGAAGATGAGGGATCCCAGCGTCTTGGACGCGATGAGCCGGGTCAGGATGCCGTCGGGTCCGACCAGGTGATCCTGGCCCACCACCTCGGACAGCGTGGTCGGACGCATCCGGTCCGCCAGGGGACGGGGCGCATTCCGGTCCAGGCCGGCAGATGAGAACAGATCGCTCATGATGATGATGCAGAGCTCAAGCGGGCGTAGACGTCGGGGTCCAGCCGCACCATGAGTCTTTCAGGATTTTCCGGGGTTTGGAAGCCGAACGGCTCATAAAGCCTGTGGGCATCCCGCGTCACGAGCATCCAGCGCCGGAGAAGCTGCAGCTCGGGATGATCCATGATCGCCCGGATCAGGGCCTTGCCGGCGCCCTGCCCTCGGACAGAGGCGCAGACATAGACGTCGCAGAGATAGGCGAACGTGGCGCGATCGGTCACGACCCTGGCGAAGCCCCGGAGATCGCCTGCGGCGACATGGAGGCCGAAGCACAAGGAATTCTCGACGGACCGCTCGAAAATGTCCCGCGGCAATCCCTTCGCCCAGTAGCTCTCGGCCGATATCCAGCGATAGGCGGTCTCGACGTCCTGCCGCGTGAGGTCGTTCGAGATGGTCCAGGCGCTCACCGGCCGAGCACCGTCGTGAAGACGCGCCCGCCCCGGTTGACGGTGATCTCCCAATAACCGCCATTGCGGTTGATCAGGCGGTCGGCATCCTTCGTCGAGGCCAGGCGTTCGCCGTTGATGGCGACGATCTGGTCACCCTTCTCGAAGCCCACGCCGGCCGCGACGCTGCGATCCTCAAGATCCGCCACGACCACGCCATCGTCGGCGATCTCGATCTGAAGCTCGTCCGCGACGGCCGGCGACATGTTCACGAGGGTCGCGCCGGCGAACGGCGTGCGGGCCTTCCCGCGCACCGGTTCCCTGGGCGGGTTTTCGGGCGGCGGCATCAGCCTGACCTGGACGGTCGTCTGCTTGCCGCCCCGCAGAACGGTCAGCGGGGCCTGGCCCTGGGTGCCCTTGAGGGTGAAGCGGTAGCCGAAGGAATCCGGGTTGTCGACGGGCTGCCCGTCGACCAGCAGGATCGCGTCGCCGCGCTTGAGACCGGCCTCGGCGGCAGGTCCCTTGTCGTAGACGGCGGTCACCAGAACGCCTGTCGGGCGCTCGAGGCCCAGGCCATTGGCAATGTCGCCGTCCACCGGCTGGAGCCGCGCGCCGAGCCAGGGCCGCACCACGTTCTTCGCGCCGCCCTTGGCGGAGTTCAGCACCACCCGGACCATGCTCGACGGCACAGCGAAGCCGATGCCGATGCTGCCGCCCGACCGGGAATAGATCGCCGTGTTGATGCCGACGACCCGGCCGTTCATGTCGATGAGAGCGCCGCCCGAATTGCCCGGGTTGATGGCGGCATCCGTCTGGATGAAGAACTGGTAGTCGGAGATGCCGACCTGCGTGCGCGCCAGCGCCGACACGATCCCCTGCGTGACCGTTTGGCCGACACCGAAGGGGTTGCCGATGGCCAGCACGAGATCGCCGACCTGAAGGGCCTCGGAATCGCCGAGCTCGATGGCCTGAAGGTTCGTGGCGTCCTTGAGCTTGAGCACGGCGATGTCGGTGCGCGGATCGCGCAGCAGGATGTCGGCGGCGAATTCCCGCCGGTCCGCGAGGGCGACCTTCACCTCGTTCATGTTCTCGATCACATGGTTGTTGGTGATCACGAGCCCGGACGGATCGACGATGACCCCGGAGCCGAGGGAACTCTGGGACCGGCCACGCGGAACCCCCGGGGCATTGTCGCCGAAGAAGCGGCGGAAGTAGTCCTCCATGGCGGCGTTCTGCCGGCGCTCCGAGCGGCTGGCATAGACGTTCACGACGGACCCGGTCGTCTGCCGCACGACGGGCGCGAAGGAGAGCTGGACCTGAGCCTTGCTCTCGGGAGCCACCCGCTGCGTCTGAGCCTGCGCTCCCGCGACCCCGAGCGCGAGCAGAAGAGCGGTCAGTGACAGGCGAAAAGGCGAAGAGCGCATAGCGGGCGAATCCTTTGATCGGCGAGGTCATTCGATAGAGCATCGGACGGAAAAGTGGCCCCGGTTTTCGCTGGCGCGGCCCGCTGGGTCCGTCCTGACCGATGCTCTCATTCAAGAAGAAAGCATCGGATGGATCCCAAAAGTGCAAGTCCACTTTTGGGTCCGATGCTTTAGAGCGCGGAGCCTGAAATACCAAGTTCCGCAACGTCATGTCGACCGTTTCAAACAAAAAGGGCGGCCCGAAGACCGCCCTTGATGAAATCTCCGGAGCCGAGACTTACTCGGCTGCCTCGACGAGCTCGTTCTTCTGGGTCGGGCCCGAATCCTGGCCGCGCGCATCCACGTCGCGGTCCACGAACTCGATCACGGCCAGCGGAGCATTGTCGCCGTAGCGGAAGCCCGCCTTCAGGACGCGGGTGTAGCCGCCGTTGCGATCCTGGTAGCGCTTGCCCAGCACGTCGAACAGCTTCTTCACCATGGCCTCGTCGCGCAGCTTGGACTGGGCGAGGCGGCGGGCGTGAAGGTCGCCGCGCTTCCCGAGGGTGATGAGCTTCTCGACGACGGGACGCAGGTCCTTCGCCTTCGGCAGGGTCGTGACGATCTGCTCGTGCTTGATCAGCGCAGCCGCCATATTGGCGAACATGGCCTTGCGGTGTTCGGTCGTGCGGTTGAAGCGACGACCACGGAATCCGTGACGCATTGGCTTTCTCCTAGATTCTACGGCCGCCGTGCCAAGGAACGGACCGCCTCTCTTGATTGACCACCCTTAAGGTGGGGCAGATGAAGGAGCCGCCGCTCATGAAGGACGGCGGCTCCGACGAACTTAGTAGTGCTCTTCGAAGCGCTTCGCGAGGTCTTCGATGTTCTCCGGCGGCCAGCCCGGCACGTCCATGCCGAGGTGCAGGCCCATGCCGGCCAGAACTTCCTTGATCTCGTTGAGCGACTTGCGGCCGAAGTTCGGGGTACGGAGCATCTCCGCCTCGGACTTCTGGATCAGGTCGCCGATATAGACGATGTTGTCGTTCTTCAGGCAGTTCGCCGAACGGACCGACAGCTCGAGCTCGTCCACCTTCTTGAGGAGAGCCGGGTTGAACGGCAGCTGCGGCGCAGCGGCGGCGGCCTCTTCCTTGCGCGGCTCCTCGAAGTTGACGAAGACCTGGAGCTGGTCCTGCAGGATGCGGGCGGCATAGGCCACGGCATCCTCAGGGGTCACGGCGCCGTTGGTCTCGACCGTCATGATCAGCTTGTCGTAGTCGAGAATCTGCCCCTCACGGGTGTTCTCGATGCGATAGGAGACCTTCTTCACCGGGCTGTAGAGCGAGTCGACCGGGATGAGGCCGATCGGGGCGTCCTCGTTGCGGTTGCGCTCGGCCGGGACATAGCCCTTGCCGGTATCGACCGTGAACTCCATGCGGATCTCGGCGCCCTCGTCGAGCGTGCAGAGCACGAGCTCGGGATTCAGGATCTGCACGTCGCCGATGGTGTTGATGTCGCCGGCGGTGACGGCGCCAGGACCGGTCTTGCGGAGCGTCATGCGCTTCGCGCCCTCGCCCTGCATCTTGATGGCGATCGTCTTCACGTTGAGGACGATGTCGGTCACGTCCTCACGGACGCCCGGGATGGACGAGAACTCGTGCAGCACGCCGTCGATATGGATCGCCGTCACGGCCGCGCCCTGGAGCGACGACAGGAGGACCCGGCGCAGGGAGTTGCCGAGCGTCGTGCCGAAGCCGCGCTCGAGCGGCTCGGCCACGACCGTCGCAATGCGCTTCGGATCGTCACCGGGGGCGACTTCAAGCTTGTTCGGCTTAATCAGCTCTTGCCAGTTCTTTTGGATCACAACCACACCTCATGAGGTACGGCTTGAAGGGAGGCGTGCGGCCAGCCCTTTAAACCGGAACGCGCGTGGGCTTTGGACCCACGCGCCGGATAACCTTAGACGCGGCGACGCTTGCGCGGGCGGCAGCCGTTGTGCGGGATCGGCGTCACGTCACGGATCGACGTGACGGTGAAGCCGGCCGACTGGAGTGCGCGCAGGGCGGACTCGCGGCCGGAACCGGGACCCGACACCTCGACCTCGAGGGTGCGCATGCCGTGCTCGGCAGCCTTGCGGGCCGCATCTTCGGCGGCGATCTGCGCCGCGTACGGGGTCGACTTGCGCGAACCTTTGAACCCCATGGCGCCGGCCGAGGACCAGGAGATCGTGTTGCCCTGGGCGTCGGTGATGGTGATCATGGTGTTGTTGAACGAGGCGTTCACATGCGCCACGCCGGAGACGATGTTCTTGCGTTCGCGGCGGCGGACGCGGGTAGCTTCTTTAGCCATTCCAGAGATCCTTCAAGCGCGCCCGTCGTTCCAGGCGCTCGGGAGAAAAGGCCACCCGTGGCGGATGGCCGGAAAAACTTACTTCTTCTTGCCGGCGATCGGCTTCGCCTTGCCCTTGCGGGTGCGGGCGTTCGTGTGGGTGCGCTGGCCGCGGACCGGAAGGCTGCGGCGGTGGCGCAGGCCACGGTAGGCGGCGAGATCCATGAGGCGCTTGATGTTCATGGACACTTCGCGGCGCAGATCGCCTTCCACGATGTAGTCGCGGTCGATCGTCTCGCGGATGGCCAGAACTTCGGCGTCGGTCAGATGGTTCACGCGGCGCTCGGCCGGGATGTTGACCTTCTCGATGATCTCCTGGGCCTTCTTGGGCCCAATGCCGTGGATGTACTGAAGCGCGATCACAACGCGCTTGGCGGTCGGTATGTTGACGCCTGCGATACGGGCCATTGTCCGTCTCCATGTGGGAAGCAGATGCTTCGGGTTTTGGTTGTCGCGCGTCCGGTGGAGGCCGGCCCCTGCGCGGGTTACTTATGCAAAACACGGCAAACCAGAGCGGCCCCTCATGAAGCCCTCTGGATATGCAGGTTCTTGTGCAAGAGCTTGCCCCTAACGGAAATTAACCCGTTCGTCAAGCCATTGTGTTCAGCGCCCGATGATTCCCTTGACCGCCTCGGTCACCTCGTCGATCGGCCTCATGCCGTCCACGGTCTTGAGCATGCCCTTGCCCTCGTAATAGGCCGAAAGCGGGGCCGTCTGGGTCCGGTAGGCCTCGAGCCGGGTCTTGAACACGTCCGGATTGTCGTCCTTGCGGACCGGCTCGCCCCGTGCCTCGGTCTCCCGGGCGCGCTTGACGATCCGGTCGACGAGCTCAGCCTCGTTCACCTTGAACTCGATGACCGCGTCGAGCTTGAGGCCCTTGGCGGCCAGCATGGCGTCGAAGGCCTCGGCCTGGGCCACCGTCCTCGGGAAGCCGTCGAGGATGAAGCCGTTCCTGGCATCCGCCTCCTCGATCCGGTCGGCGATGATGCCGACGACGATCTCGTCCGACACGAGATCGCCGCGGTCCATGACGGCCTTGGCCTTCAGGCCGACCGGCGTGCCGGCCGCCACGGCTGCGCGGAGCATGTCCCCCGTCGAAAGCTGGGGAATACCCAGCCGATCGACCAGACGGACGGCCTGAGTGCCTTTTCCGGCCCCCGGCGGCCCCAGCAGAATCATCCTCATCGACGTCCCCCTGACTTCGTCGAATATGCTCGCCTGCAGGCGAGACGTTGAACCTTAGCGTCTCCGTGCGCCCTTGAGCTTCGCCTTCTTGACGAGGCCCTCGTACTGGTGGGCCAAGAGATGACCGTGCACCTGAGCGACGGTATCCATCGTAACAGACACGACGATCAGAAGCGAAGTGCCGCCAAAGTAGAATGGCAAAGCCGCGTAGGATACCAGCAGTTCGGGAATCAGGCAGATGATCACCAGGTAGGCCGCGCCCAGCACGGTGATGCGCGTCAGCACCTGGTCGATGAAGTCGGCGGTGCGCTCGCCCGGGCGGATGCCCGGAATGAAGCCGCCCTGCTTCTTCAGGTTGTCGGCCGTCTCGGTCGGATTGAACACGATCGCCGTATAGAAGAAGGCGAAGAACACGATCAGGGCCGCGTACAGGAACATGTAGGCAGGACGCCCGTGCCCGAGATACGCGGTCAGCATCGAGATGAAGCCGGTCCCGTCCGTGTTCGTCTGGAAGCTCGCGATGGTAGCCGGCAGCAGCAGCAGCGACGACGCGAAGATCGGCGGGATGACGCCCGAGGTGTTCAGCTTGAGCGGCAGGAACGAGGTCTGGCCCTCGTACATCCGGTTGCCTACCTGGCGCTTCGGATAGTTGATCAGCAGGCGGCGCTGGGCGCGCTCCATGAACACCACGAAGTAGATGATGGCGACCGCCATCACGATGACGCCGAGGATCAGGCCCGTCGAGATCGCGCCCTGGCGGCCAAGCTCGAGGGTCCCGGCGATCGCCGTCGGCAAGTTGGCCACGATGCCGGCGAAGATGATCAGAGACGTGCCGTTGCCGATGCCGCGCGACGTGATCTGCTCGCCCAGCCACATGAGGAACATGGTTCCGCCGGTCAGGGTGATCACGGTCGAGACGAGGAAGAAGGGCCCTGGCGACTGCACGATGGTGCCCGAGCTCTGCAGTCCGACGGCGATGCCCCAGGACTGGAACACGGCCAGGAACACGGTCAGATACCGGGTGTACTGATTCAGGATCTTGCGACCCGCCTCGCCTTCCTTCTTGAGCGCCTCGAGGGACGGCAGGACGGAGGTGAGGAGCTGGACGATGATCGAGGCCGAGATGTACGGCATGATGTTCAGGGCGAAGATCGCCATGCGCTCCACGGCGCCGCCCGAGAACATGTTGAAGAGGCCGAGCACGCCCCCGCTGGCGCCCTGGAAGCTCTGCCGGAGAGCCTCCGGGTCGATTCCGGGCAGCGGGATGTAGGTGCCGAGACGGTAGACGATGAGCGCGCCCAGCGTGAACCAGATGCGCTTCTTCAGCTCATCGGCCTTCGCGATGGCGCCGAAATTGATGTTTGCCGCGAGTTGCTCGGCTGCTGAGGCCATAGTGGTGTCCCCGAAATACCTGATACGTGACGGTCATCACGCAAACGGCGGCCACGCGATCAGACGCGGGCCGCCGCTTGGATCTTAGTCAATGTGGGCGCGGGCTCACGCCTGCGCAACGGCACCCAGGAGGGTGACCGAGCCACCAGCCTTCTCGATCGCTTCGACGGCCGACTTGGACGCGCCGTAGACCTGGAAGGAAAGCTTCGCCGTGAGTTCGCCGACGCCGAGGATCTTCACGCCGTCGCGCGGCTTGGACACCACGCCGGCCGCAACCAGCGTCTCGACCGTGACGGGAGCGCCCGTGTCGAGCTTGCCGGCCTCGATGGCCTGCTGAATGCGCCCGACATTGACCTCGTTCAGGTCGATGGCGTTCGGCTTGTTGAAGCCGCGCTTCGGCAGACGACGGTGCAGAGGCATCTGACCGCCTTCGAAGCCCTTGATCGCCACGCCGGTACGGGCCTTCTGGCCCTTCACGCCGCGGCCACCGGTCTTGCCCTTGCCCGAGCCGATACCACGGCCCACGCGCATGCGGTTCTTGGTGGAACCTTCGTTGTCACGAATTTCGTTGAGTTTCATGACGCTCTCCTCACTGCCCGTCGACAACGCGCACGAGGTGCTTGACCTTCTCGATCATGCCGCGCACAGCCGGCGTGTCTTCCAAGGTCGAGGTACGGTGAAGCTTGTTGAGCCTGAGGCCGATCAGCGTCTGGCGCTGCTTGGCCTCGCGGCGGATCGGCGAGCCGATCTGCTCAACGGTGACGGTCTTCCCAGCCGAAGCAGGATTCTTTGCCATGGTCAAAGCCTCCCTTACGCTTCAGCGCCAGCGACTTCGCTGGCATCCGCGTCGCGGCGGCGAGCCTGCAGCGTCGAGACCTTCAGGCCACGGCGCGCGGCGACCGAACGCGGGCTGTCCTCGTTCTTGAGCGCATCGAAGGTGGCGCGCACGAGGTTGTAGGGGTTCGACGAGCCGAGCGACTTGGCGACCACGTCCTGCATGCCCACCACTTCGAAGACGGCGCGCATGGGACCGCCCGCGATGATGCCGGTACCCTGGGGAGCGGCACGCAGCACAACCTTGCCGGCGCCATGGCGGCCGTTCACGTCGTGGTGGAGCGTGCGGCCCTCGCGCAGGGCGACGCGGATCATGGACCGCTTGGCGGCATCGGTCGCCTTGCGGATCGCCTCAGGCACCTCACGGGCCTTGCCGTGGCCGAAGCCGACGCGGCCCTTCTGGTCGCCGACGACGACGAGGGCCGCGAAGCCGAAGCGACGGCCGCCCTTCACGACTTTGGCGACGCGGTTGATGTGGACCAGGCGGTCCACGAATTCGCTGTCGCGCTCTTCGCGATCAGCACGTTCTCTGGGTTCTCTAGCCATGAGACCTCTCACTTGCGCGGGCGGCGGGCCCGCTCGCTAAGGATTGCTTGGATTATACCCGCCGTTAGAAATCCAGACCGCCCTCACGGGCAGCGTCGGCGAGAGCCTTGACGCGGCCGTGATAGAGGTAGCCCGAGCGGTCGAAGATGACCTGCTTCACGCCGGCCTGAACCGCGCGCTCGGCAACGAGCTTGCCCACTTCCTTCGCCGCGTCCACCGTGGCGCCGGTCTTGAGCTTGCCCTTCACGTCAGCCTCGAGAGTCGAAGCCGAGGCGACCGTATGGCCGCGCACGTCGTCGATAACCTGGGCGTAGATCTGCTTCGACGAACGGAAGACCGACAAACGCGGACGGCCATTCGCTGCCTTCTTGATCGCACGGCGCACACGAGCCTTGCGGCGATCTTCAGCGCCTTTCTTCTCAGCCATGATACGTCGTCCTTACTTCTTCTTGCCTTCCTTGCGGAAGATGAACTCGTCGGAGTACTTGACGCCCTTGCCCTTGTAGGGCTCCGGACCGCGGTATTCGCGGATCTCGGCGGCGGTCTGGCCGACGACCTGCTTGTCGATGCCGGCCACGACGACTTCCGTGGGACGCGGCGTCGTGATCGTCACGCCGGCCGGGATCGCGTAGTCGATATCGTGGCTGTAGCCCAGCGACAGCTTCAGCACCTTGCCGGCAACGGCGGCCTTGTAGCCGACGCCGTTGATCTCGAGGCGCTTCTCGAAGCCCTTCGACACGCCTTCGACCAGGTTCGCCACCTGGGCGCGGGACATGCCCCACTTCGCACGGGCCGTCTTGGACTCGTCGCGCGGGTTCACCGACACGGCGCCGTTCTCAAGAACAACCGACACTTCTTCGGGAACGAGGAACGAGAGTTCGCCCTTCGCGCCCTTAACCTTCACCATCTGACCGTCAACGGTAGCCGTCACACCTGACGGAACCGTAACGGACTTCTTGCCTACTCGGGACATTTTCGAATCTCCGTGGTTCTGTGCGGGTGCTTCGGTCTTAGAAGACCTTGCAGAGCACTTCGCCGCCCACGTTCTTCTCACGGGCCTCGTGATCGGCCATCACGCCCTGGGGCGTCGAGAGAATGGTGATGCCCAGTCCGTCGGCCACGCGAGGCATGGTGTCGACGGAGGCATACACGCGGCGGCCGGGCTTGGAGACACGCTCGATGGAGCGGATCACCGGCTGACCGTCATAATACTTGAGCTCGATCGAGAACTCCGTCCGGCCGTTGCCGAACTCGGTCTGCGAGTAGTCCCGGATGTAGCCCTCGGACTTGAGAACCTCGAGGACGCGAGCGCGGAGCTTCGAGCCAGGGGTGGAGACGGACCCGCGACGGCGCATCTGCGCGTTGCGGATACGGGTGAGCATATCGCCCAACGGATCGTTGATCATATGATGCCCTCCCCCTTACCAGCTCGACTTCACCAGGCCCGGGATCAGGCCCTTGTTGCCCAGTTCGCGCAGAGCGATGCGCGACATGCCGAGCTTGCGGTAGTAGGCGCGCGGGCGGCCCGTGATCTCGCAGCGATTGCGGATGCGGGTCTTGCTCGCGTTGCGCGGCAGCTCAGCCAGCTTGAGGCGCGCCTCGAAGCGCTCCTCCATGGACTTCGACTCGTCGTTGGCGACCGCCAGGAGGCGCTCGCGGCGGCCGGCGAACTTCTTCACCAGCTCACGACGATGCTTGTTCTTCTCAATAGCGCTTTTCTTAGCCATGCTTTTATCTCCAGTGTCCGCGTTTGAGGACAGCTATCCTCACTGCCGGAACGGGAAGTTGAAGTGACGCAGCAGGGCGCGGGCTTCTTCGTCGGTCTTCGCCGTGGTGGTGATGACGACGTCCATGCCCCAAACCTGCTCGACCCTGTCGTAATTGATCTCAGGGAACACCAGGTGCTCCTTGATACCCATTGCGTAGTTGCCGCGGCCGTCGAACGACTTGGGGTTCAGGCCCCGGAAGTCGCGGACGCGCGGGAGAGCGATGGTCACGAGACGGTCAAGGAACTCGTACATGCGAACCTTGCGCAGCGTGACCTTGGCGCCGATCGGCATGTTCTCGCGGACCTTGAACTGCGAGATCGCCTTGCGGGCCTTCGTGATCACCGGCTTCTGGCCGGCGATGAGAGCGAGGTCAGCCGCAGCGACCGAAGCCTTCTTCGAGTCGGCGGTCGACTCGCCAACACCCATGTTGAGCACGATCTTCTCGATCGTCGGCACTTCCATGGGGTTCTTGTAGCCGAATTCTTCAATGAGCTTCGGACGCACCACTTCCTCGTAGTGCTTCTTCAGCCGCGGCGTGTAGCCGTCCACCTGAGCCTTAGCCATCGATCAGGTCCCCCGAACGCTTGGCGAAACGAACCTTGCGGCCGTCTTCGAGAACTTTGAAACCAACCCGGGTCGGCTTGCCGTCCTTCGGGTCCGCGTAGGCCAGGTTCGACAGGTGGATGCTCGCCTCTTTCGAGATGATGCCACCCTCGGCGTTCGCCGTCTGGCGCTGGTGACGCTTCACGAGGTTGACGCCGCGGACGACCGCGCGCTCTTCCTTCGGGAGCATCTGTACGACTTCACCGGTCTTGCCCTTGTCGCGACCGGTCAGGACGACGACCTTATCGCCCTTCTTGATCTTCGCGGCCATTAGAGCACCTCCGGCGCAAGCGAAATGATCTTCATGTGATTCTTGGCACGCAGTTCACGCGGAACGGGGCCGAAGATACGGGTGCCGACCGGCTCCTTCTGATTGTTGATCAGAACGGCGGCGTTGCGGTCGAAGCGGATGACCGAGCCGTCAGCGCGGCGGATGTCCTTCGCGGTGCGAACGACGACTGCCTTCATGACATCGCCCTTCTTCACGCGACCGCGCGGAATAGCCTCTTTCACGGATACGACGATGATATCGCCCACGGAAGCGTACTTACGCTTCGAACCGCCGAGAACCTTGATGCACATCACGCGACGGGCGCCGGAGTTATCGGCGACGTCAAGATTCGTCTGCATCTGGATCATGGCTTTGATCCTTTCCTTTGTTTCAGACAGGTTTCCGGGCCAAGGCAGGATTGCCCCCCGGACTACGCCTGACGGGGATCTCTTGTCCCCTGCCCTTCAAATGTCGAGAGAGGCGGCCGTATACACGAGCCGCCCCCGTTTGACAACCCCTCGAGAAGGCTTTGTTAAGCCTTCGCTTGGTCGACGAGCACCCAGGTCTTGAGTTTGGAGAGCGGCTTGGTCTCTTCGATGAAGACCGTGTCGCCCACCTTGGCTGTGTTGTTCTCGTCATGAGCATGGTAGTTCTTCGTCTTACGCACGGTCTTCTTCATGACCGGGTGCGTGAAACGGCGTTCCACCTTCACAACGACCGTCTTGTCCTGCTTGTCGCTGACAACGACGCCCTGCAAAACGCGCTTCGGCATCTTGATCCCCTTTAAACCTTCGCGGCAGCGGCCTTCTGGCGCTGCAGCGTCTTGACGCGGGCGATGTCCCGACGGACTTCGCGGACACGTCCGGTGTTCTCGAGCTGGCCGGTGGCGCGCTGGAAGCCGAGGTTGAACTGCTCCTTCTTCAGGTTCAGCAGCTCGTCCGTCAGCTGGTCCTGCGACATCGCGTTGAGGTCGGAGGCTCTCTGCTTAGACTTCATGATCCCCTCCTTACTCGGCAATGCGCTGGATGAAGCGCGTCTTGATCGGGAGCTTCGCGGCGCCGAGGCGAAGGGCCTCGCGGGCGATATCCTCCGGCACGCCGTCGATCTCGAACATGATACGGCCAGGCTTCACCTTGGCCGCCCAGTACTCGGGAGCGCCCTTACCCTTACCCATACGCACTTCGGTCGGCTTCGTCGAAACCGGCACGTCCGGGAAGATGCGGATCCACACCCGGCCCGCGCGCTTCATGGCGCGGGTGATGGCGCGGCGAGCCGCCTCGATCTGACGAGCGTTGACGCGCTCGGGCTCCATCGCCTTCAGGCCGAACTGGCCGAAGTTGAGGTCCGTGCCGCCCTTCGCGGTGCCGGAAATGCGGCCCTTGAACTGCTTACGGAACTTGGTTTTCTTCGGTTGCAACATGGCAAACCTCTCCTGACCTCTCGGTTACGCCGCCTGCTCGCGGCGGCCACCGGAGCGGCCTCCTTCGTCGTTCATCCGCTTGTCCTGGGCCATCGGATCGTGCTCAAGGATTTCGCCCTTGAAGATCCAGACCTTGATGCCGCAGGTGCCATAGGTCGTGAAGGCCGTGGACGTTCCATAATCCACATCCGCACGCAGGGTGTGCAGCGGAACGCGGCCTTCGCGGTACCATTCGAGGCGGGCGATTTCAGCGCCACCCAGACGGCCCGAGCAGTTGATACGGATGCCCTCGGCGCCCAGACGCATGGCCGACTGAACGGCACGCTTCATGGCGCGGCGGAAAGCGACACGGCGCTCGAGCTGCTGGGCGATCGAGTCGGCCACCAGCGTGGCGTCGACTTCCGGCTTGCGGACCTCGACGATGTTGATCGCCACGTCGGCGTCGGTCATCTTCGAGACGAGCTTGCGCAGCTTCTCGATGTCGGCACCCTTCTTGCCGATCACCACGCCCGGGCGACCCGAGTGGATGGTGACGCGGCACTTCTTGTGCGGACGTTCGATGACGATCTTCGAAACGGCGGCCTGCTTCAGCTGCTTCATGAGAGCTTCGCGGATCGCCATGTCCTCATGCATCAGCTTGGCGTACTCGCCCTTGCCGGCGAACCAGCGCGAGTCCCAGGTCCGGTTGATGCCGAGCCGAAGACCGATCGGGTTAACTTTCTGACCCATCTGGTTCTCCTTTATGCCTGTTCGGCAACTTCCCGAACCACGATCGTGAGGTTCGAGAACGGCTTCATGATACGAGCACCCCGGCCACGGGCCCGGGCGTGGAAGCGCTTCATGACCAGTGCCTTGCCGACATAAGCCTGGCTGACGACGAGATCGTCCACATCCAGGTTGTGGTTGTTCTCGGCATTGGCAATGGCGCTCTCGAGGCACTTCTTCACGTCGCGAGCGATGCGCTTGCGCGAGAACTCGAGATCGGCGAGAGCTGCAGAAACCTTCTTGCCGCGGATAAGGGCCGCAACAAGGTTGAGCTTCTGGGGGCTGACGCGCAGCATGCGAGCGACGGCTTGAGCCTCGGTGTCGCTCAGTGCGCGAGGAGTCGCGGCCTTACCCATCTTACTTCCTCTTCGCCTTCTTGTCCGCCGCATGGCCGTGGAAAGTGCGGGTCGGCGAGAACTCGCCGAACTTGTGACCCACCATTTCCTCGTTCACGGAGACGGGAATGTGCTTCTGACCGTTGTAGACCCCGAAGGTGAGGCCCACGAACTGCGGGAGGATCGTGGAGCGGCGGCTCCAGATCTTGATAACCTCGTTGCGGCCCGAGGAACGGGCAGCCTCGGCCTTCTTGAGGAGGTAGCCGTCGACGAACGGACCCTTCCAAAGCGAACGTGCCATGACGTGCCTCTATCCTTACTTCTTCCGAGCGTGACGGCTCGACACGATGAACTTGTCGGTCCGCTTGTTCGAACGGGTTTTCTTGCCCTTGGTTGGTACGCCCCACGGGGACACCGGATGGCGACCACCGGACGTGCGGCCCTCACCACCACCGTGCGGGTGGTCGATCGGGTTCATGGCGACGCCGCGGTTGTGCGGACGCTTGCCGAGCCAGCGGTTACGACCAGCCTTACCGATCGAGGTGTTCATGTGGTCCGGGTTCGACACCGCGCCGACGCTGGCGAAGCACTGGCCATGGACCAGCCGCTGCTCGCCGGAGCTCAGGCGGATCGTCACGTAGCCCTGGTCACGGCCCACAATCTGAGCGTAGGTGCCGGCCGAGCGGGCGAGTGCCGCGCCCTTGCCGATCTTGAGCTCCACGTTGTGGATGATCGTTCCCACCGGCATGTTGCCGATCGGCATCGCGTTGCCCGGCTTGATGTCGACCTGCTCGCCGGCCGCCACCTGATCGCCGACAGCAAGACGCTGCGGGGCCAGGATGTACGACTGCTCGCCGTCGGCGTAGCGGATCAGCGCGATGAAGGCGGTGCGGTTCGGATCGTACTCGATCCGCTCCACGGTCGCCGCATCGCCCAGACGGGCGCGACGCTTGAAGTCGACCAGGCGCAGGGTGCGCTTGTGTCCACCGCCACGGAAGCGGACGGTCACGCGACCCAGGTTGTTACGGCCGCCGGAGGAGCTCTTGCCCTCCGTCAGCTTCTTGACCGGCTTGCCCTTGTAGAGCTCGCTGCGGTCGACGATCACCAGCTGGCGCAGGCCGGGGGTGATTGGTTTGAAAGTCTTCAAAGCCATCGGATCACTCTCTCGTCCGATCAGAGGCCGGTGGTGACGTCGATGGTCTGGCCCTCGGCGAGGGTCACAACCGCCTTCTTCACATCCGACCGCTGGCCGCGGGTGCCGCGGAACATCTTCACTTTGCCTTTGGTGATGAGCGTGTTGACGCTCTTCACCTTGACATCGAACAGCTTCTCAACCGCTTCCTTGATCTGCGGCTTCGTCGCATCCAGCCGCACCTTGAAGACGACCTTGTTCTGTTCGGACAGGGTCGTGGCCTTCTCGGTGATGACCGGGCTTACGATCACATCGTAATGGCGCGGGTCCAGGCTCATTTGAAACGCGCCTCCAGCGCATCGACAGCCGACTTCGTGAGAACGAGCTTCTCGCGACGCAGGATGTCATAGACGTTGATGCCCTGCACCGGCAGGACGTCGATGTTCGGGATGTTGCGAGCAGCCCGCTGGAAGTTCGTCTCGATCTCGGCGCCGCCGATGATCAGCGCGTTGCCGAGGCCGAGCTTGCCGAAGCGCTCGACGAGAGCCTTCGTCTTCGGCTCGGCGAGCTTCACATCGTCGATCACGACGAGCGAGGCGTCCTTGGCCTTGGACGAGAGCGCGTGCTTCAGGGCAAGCGCGCGGACCTTCTTGGGCAGGTCATGCGCATGGCTGCGGACCTGCGGGCCGAAGGCACGACCGCCACCCCGGAACTGGGGAGCGCTCGCGGCGCCGTGACGGGCGCTGCCGGTGCCCTTCTGCTTGTAGACCTTCTTAGTCGTCCGGTCGATGTCCGAACGATTCTTGACGGCGTGCGTGCCGGCCTGGCGCTTGGCGAGCTGCCAGCGGACGCAACGGGCGAGCAGGTCGGCGCGCGGCTCGAGACCGAAAATGGCCTCGTTCAGGTCGACCGATCCGGCGCTCGCGCCTTCGAGCGTGGTGACATCAAGCTTCATCACGCATTCTCCTCTTGGGCCTGCTCAGCCTGAGCGGCGGGCGCAGCCTCGTTGCCGGTGCGGAATGCGCCGGGCATCGGCACTTCCTTCGGCAGCTTGCGCTTCACCGCGTCGCGGACGAAGATCCAGCCGCCGGCGACGCCCGGTACGGCGCCCTCGACGAGGATCAGACCGCGCTCGACGTCGGTCGACACGACACGCAGGTTCTGCGTGGTGACGCGCTCGACACCCAGGTGACCCGGCATCTTCTTGTTCTTGAACGTCTTGCCCGGATCCTGGCGTCCGCCGGTCGAACCGATCGACCGGTGGGAGACCGACACGCCGTGCGTGGCGCGCAATCCGCCGAAGTTCCAGCGCTTCATGCCGCCGGCGAAGCCCTTACCTGTGGTGATGCCCGTGACGTCCACGAACTGACCGGCAATGAAGTGATCGGCGGTGATCTCGGCGCCGACCGGGATGACAGCATCCTCGGAGACGCGGAACTCCGCGAGCTTGCGCTTCGGCTCGACCTGGGCGACGGCGAAACTGCCGCGCTCGGCCTTGGAAACGTTCTTGACCTTGGCCTTGCCGACGCCGACCTGCAGCGCGGTGTAGCCGTTCTTCTCCTTGGTCCGGTGGGCGACGACCTGGCAGCTGTCGACCTTCAGAACCGTGACCGGGACATGTTCGCCGGCATCCGTGAAGATGCGGGTCATCCCGACTTTCTGTGCAATGACGCCTGAGCGCATGTGCGTATCCTCTCGGCGTGTCTACCGAAGGCTCCAAGCCGTAAGGCTCAGAGCTTGATTTCCACGTCCACACCAGCAGCGAGATCGAGCTTCATCAGAGCGTCAACCGTCTGCGGGGTGGGGTCCACGATATCGAGCACACGCTTGTGAGTGCGCATCTCGAACTGCTCGCGCGACTTCTTGTCGATGTGCGGCGAGCGAAGCACCGTAAAGCGCTCGATGCGCGTCGGCAGCGGGATGGGCCCGCGAACCTGAGCGCCGGTCCGCTTCGCGGTCGACACGATTTCCCGTGTCGAAGCGTCGAGGATCCTGTGGTCGAACGCCTTAAGGCGAATACGAATGTTTTGACCGTTCATGGCTTATCCATTCAACAAGGGAAGCGGCCGGACCGAAACCCGGCCGCTGTCCTTTGATCCTCTAAAATCAATCCATCACGGCGGCGACGACGCCGGCGCCGACGGTACGGCCGCCTTCGCGGATGGCGAAGCGCAGCTTCTCTTCCATGGCGATCGGAGCGATCAGCTCCACTTCCATGGTGATGTTGTCGCCCGGCA
>NZ_JAMXFI010000138.1:0-21981 GCF_025460875.1 Microvirga yunnanensis | reverse complement strand
GGGCCGGAGCGGCAACGGAAAACGCAGGAAATCCACCGCTGTCGCCCCGCAATCCTGCAAATCCGAAGCTGGCGAGACGACCAATATCCCAATCGTTCCAATGGGATCGGGATTCTTCACAGACGACTATTTAGCCTCAGAAGGGCGTGCTTCCTGCTCTAGAGCTCGATATCGGCCCCGACGAGATGGGGCACTAACACCGTCCCAGAAGCGGGTTTCAAGCTCCCGTTCATTGCGGCAGTACTGCCACCAAGTTTCACGATTTCGCATAGATCACCTCACGAAGAACCCAGGCAACCTCAAGAGGCTGATACAAAGGGGGGGGTCAAAACGCCGAGAACAGCGTTCCTGCCGTCTAGAGGGGTAGTTCGATGGGTAGAGAGGGACTGTAGTGAGAAATAGTGTGTTTCAAGCAAGTAAGGCTTGCTGGCCACAGCCCCCTCCGAAAGCCCCTGGTTTTCGGTCTCGCGCTGCATGAGCGAGTGAATGTCCTCAACGCCCCAGCACGTGATGCGCGGCCCCAGTTCCACCGGGTCAGGACAGCGGCCCATTTTGAGGCCTGCCCATTCCCACTGACGTGCCTATTGGATGTCCTGGTCTCTGCCAGTCTCAACCCCTTGCCTCTTGATCTTTCTAGTCGGCAATGTCTTCGGCTCTGAAACAGGCAAGCATCGCTCACTGGCCCAAATCGATGGTCCATGACTAACCTCGTCTTTGTTAGGGGTGCGTGGCTGCTCAGAGTCAGCCAGACAAGCGGCCTAAGTGGCTCAGCCAATCAGCGCTACAGGCCACTCAAGCCCGCAAGGATCAGCCGAGACTACCGGGATCCGGTCTTTTCAATGAGAGTCCGGATATCCTCCGCGCGCCACCCGGAGACACGGGGAGATAGTTTGACGGGCTTAGGGTATCGGCCGTCTTGAATTCCAGCATACCAGGCACTGCGGCTGACCGGGAAAATTCCGTTAGGCCCGACGATTTGTCCGAGTCGTAGGAAACCCGTATCAGGGAGAGTGTTTGTTTTCGTCACGGCATTGTCCTCCGTCGTTGGGGTGACTGAGGTGTTCTAGGACGAACCTGGAGGTCTGTGGGGAAGCAGCGTCAGGAAATAGGAAAGAGCGCTCGGGAACCGCTATTTCCTACTCCGCCGGGAGATGCATCTCCTGCACCATGGCATTCGCGACCTTTGATAACTCGTATCGAAGGTCAGTGGAGTTGATAGTGAACCCATTTTTCTCTAGGGCGGACCCAACAATGCTTTCGCTGAGGTCGAGAACCATTTGAGCCCCTACGTGGTGAGAGGCTTCCAGCAGGAATGTTCTAATGGTCTTGTCGCTGATTTTGATCGTCGTGTCGCTCACCGCCCTATAAATTGGTGTCAGGTCCACCGAGGAAGACGCCCCCGGACGATAGCGATATCTGTGCATAGCCATGGCCAAAATCAGTTTGAGGTAGCTACGCTTCGACCTTGGATCGAACCCGTTGATCGCGAGGAGATCCTCAACTTCCTTGCGTTTGCTTGATAGCTCCTGCTCAAGAGTTCTGACTTGGTCCAACAGAGCCTGGCGGTCGGCATCGATCGCTGCTCTGTCGCTCCCAGGAGATGACGAGGCTGCATGGGCGGCCAGAATGTCTTCGAATGCCTTATCGGGTTGGAGACCATTGCGCTTCAGCCACGTTAGTAACGCTTCTGGCCTGATAAGCTTCGTCGCCTCTGTCTCTTGATGCCCGAACGCTCCAGTCAGTAGTGCACGTTCTACCAAGAAGCGACGCTCACGGAGTTCTGTCTTAAACTTGCTGCGCGGGCGATTCATCACCCGCCTCGCTTCAACAATGCGGGGATCGCGCCCCAGACTCAAACAGGCCGCTTCTTCCGCCGTCCAAGGTGCAGCAATCATCCAATGCTTGAAATCTGCCTTGCCGCTATCATCCTCACAGTTCAAAAACAGCTCTTTGGCCTCAATAGACGAGCGGGTTTCAGAATCAACTTTCCTGAGTTCCTCATGGTAGAACAGTTCAAGAATGTGATCCGGAAGGGCATTCAGGCCATCAATGTATTTGTAAATTTCCTCCGCGCCCTTTTCGTATAACCTCCGGTCCGATGCACGGCGCGCCTCCTCGTAGCCCTCAATTGTTTCCTCCCAGTCACTGAATTTTCGACTGACCAGAAATCTAATCTTGCTGGTAATGCCTCTGAGCTTCGGCATGATGCCCCTCAATCACGCGCAACGATACGATGAAGCAGTATGTACGCATGAGAGGCGGCATTCCAGCCAACTGACGTTCTAACGGCTTGCTTCCAATTTGTTCTCCACAATTGGTTGAAGCGGGCGCCCAAACGAGCTCAGCATTGAGCGCGCTCGTAGACCAGCCTGGGGTCTAGAACACCTTCTGATTTGCGACAGGAAGCGTGCGTGCCGATCCGATGTGCAAATCGATCAGCGGGAGGGATACCAAGCGGCTGGGCGGATTGGCGGCCCAACGGCCAGGGCCGTTCCTTACAGTCCGTCAATGTCCGAGGAGAGATATTTCACGAATATTTCACGACCTGGGCCACCATCGAGCGAGCTAAGTGCTTGATTTTGTGGCGCTCCCTAGGGGACTCGAACCCCTGTTTTCGCCGTGAGAGGGCGACGTCCTAGACCGCTAGACGAAGGGAGCTAGCAAGGTTGAGGCCGCTCGTATAACCACCCTTCTGAATCCCTTCAAGCCCTTTTGCTGAAAAAAGCGAACGGCTCAGATCAAATGAGGATGCGGTGGACGGCGTAACGCGACAGGAATGGCTTCTGGAACCCGACATGACGGCAGATCGGCTCGACCGCGTGCTGACACGCCTGCAGGCGGATCTGTCGCGAAGCCGCGTTCAGGCTCTCATTCGGGACGGTCAGGTCGCTATCGACGACGTGCCGGCCCTAGATCCGAACCGGAAGGTTGCTGGCGGCGCCCGGATCACCCTGACCGTGCCGCCGCCCGTTCCGGCCGAGCCTGCCGGCGAGGCGATCGACCTCACGATCGTCTACGAGGACGACGACCTGATCGTCATCGACAAGCCCTCCGGGCTCGTCGTGCATCCGGCCGCCGGGCACGATTCCGGCACCCTGGTGAATGCCCTCATCGCCCATTGCGGCGAGAGTCTCTCGGGGATCGGTGGCGTGAAGCGCCCCGGGATCGTCCATCGCCTCGACAAGGACACGTCGGGCCTGCTGGTGGTCGCCAAGAACGACCTCGCCCACCAGGCGCTGGCGGCGCAGTTCGCCGATCACGGCCGCACGGGACCCTTGGAGCGGGCCTATCTGGCGATCCTCTGGGGCGTGCCCGAGCGGCGGCGAGGAACCGTCGACGCGCCGCTCGCCCGCAGCACCCATAACCGCGAGAAGATCGTCGTGGTGGGGGAAGACCGCGGCCGTTATGCGATCACCCATTACGAGGTGCTGGAGGCTCTGCCGCCGGCCCAGCCTCTCGCGAGCCTGGTCCGCTGCGAACTGGAGACGGGGCGCACGCATCAGATCCGGGTCCACATGGCCCATCTCGGCCATCCGCTTCTGGGGGATGCCACCTACGGGTCCGGCTTCAAGACCAAGGCGAACCGGCTCTCCGAAACGCAGAGAGAGGCGCTCGATGCCCTGAACCGGCAGGCCCTTCATGCCGCAATCCTCGGGTTCGAACACCCGCGCAGCGGCGAATTCCTCCGCTTCGAGAGCCCGCTTCCCCCGGACATGGCCGCGCTTCTGGAGGCGCTACAGGCTGAAATTTAGCGTCAATCGGTCGCAAAATGACGTCACGCTGGCACCCTTGCGAGTCTGGAGCGTTCACCACGTCTTGAAGCCTGATGCCTCTATTCGGACAACGTTGAACCGCTTATATAGGGGGTTAGGGCGGCCGGCCTCGGAGGGGGGCCGCCCCAGGCTTGCCTCATGGTGAGGGAGCCAAAGGAGGAGAAGACATGGCTGCAGCGCTTCCGGTGCTTGCCAATGAAGGGGGCCTTTCGCGCTATCTCGACGAAATCCGTCGCTTCCCCATGCTCGAGCCGCATGAGGAATACATGCTCGCCAAGCGCTGGCGCGAGCATGGAGATCGCGAAGCGGCCCATAAGCTCGTGACGTCCCACCTGCGCCTGGTCGCCAAGATCGCCATGGGCTATCGCGGCTACGGCCTGCCGATCGGCGAGGTCGTGTCGGAAGGCAATGTCGGTCTGATGCAGGCCGTCAAACGCTTCGAGCCCGACAAGGGCTTCCGCCTCGCCACATATGCCATGTGGTGGATCAAGGCGGCGATTCAAGAATACATCCTGCGTTCCTGGTCCCTCGTGAAGATGGGCACCACGGCGAACCAGAAGAAACTGTTCTTCAACCTGCGCAAGGCGAAGGGCCGGATCTCCGCATTCGAGGAAGGCGATCTTCGCCCCGAAAACGTCAAGCAGATCGCAACCCAGCTCGGGGTGACCGAGCAGGATGTGGTCGACATGAACCGCCGCCTCGGCGGCGACGCCTCCCTCAACGCCCCCCTGCGCGACGAGGGTGAAGGCGGCGGCGAATGGCAGGATTGGCTCGTCGACACCAACCAGAGCCAGGAACAGGTGCTCGTCGAGGAGGAGGAAGGCCAGAACAGGCTCGCGGCCCTGCGGTCGGCGCTCTCCGTGCTCAACCCGCGCGAGCGCCGCATCTTCGAAGCGCGCCGCCTGTCGGACGATCCGATCACCCTGGAGGAGCTTTCCACCGAGTTCGGCGTCTCCCGCGAGCGCGTCCGCCAGATCGAGGTCCGGGCCTTCGAGAAGATCCAGGAAGCGGTCAAGAAGAACCTGACGCAGATCGAGACCTCGTCGGCCGAGGCCTGAGCCGGCCGGCGCCGGGACCATGAAAAAGCCGCGCACCGAGCGCGGCTTTTTTGCTGTCAGGCGCAGGGTCGCCCTACTGCCATTGGTTGAAGGCGTCGTTGAGGATCTGGCCGCCCGAGCCGCCCTTCTCGAAGCTCAGGATCGCGCGCTGGCCGGACACCATCCGGACCGGCAGGTCGATCCAGTTGCGGCGGACGAACAGCTGGGTGTTGCGCGCCACGTCAACCTGCAGGTTGGACAGCCCGATCAGGAACAGGTTCTCGCGCACCGGCACCGGCAGCCCGGCGACCGGGGTCCCGCGCGCGGCTTCCTCATCCTTGAACTGGAGCAACCCGACATCCCGGATGACCCGATTCACGTCGCCTTCGCGGGTCGTGAAGGTGAGTTCGACCGTATGGGAGGCGGGGAGCGTCGCGTCGAGGTTGCGCCTCAAGACCATGCGCATCGTCAACCCGGCCTCGGGCACCTCGATCAGGGCGCTGACCGCTTTCTCGAGCGGCTGCCCCTGGCCGGGATTCACGTCCTCGAGACGCCATGTGACGCGTCCGACCTGCGCCTTGGGCGTCTGCGGATTGGCCGGATCCTCCTCGTAGAAGACTGCGCGCTGCACCACCCCGGTCTCCTGGCGGGGCGCCGAGGCGGGAGCGGTCGTGGGAGGAGCCTGTCCGCCGACCCGCTCGTTGATCTTGGAATCGGCCGGGGCCGGCTGGGGCGCTGCCGCGACCGGGGTTTCGGGCGCGAGATCCTCGGGCTTGTCGCGCCACAGGAACGCGAAGGCCGCGATGGCCGCGATCACGAGAGCGAGCACGGACCCGAAGATGATGGTCCGGCGCCGTCCCTTTCCCTGCATGGCCGGATGAGGGCGGCTGTCGATCTTGGGACGGGCCACCGCCGGCTCCGCATAGGACTCCGCGGCCTCGTCGTCGGCAGTCACCTGAGGGGCGGGAGCCCGCAGGCCGTGGACGGAACCTGGGCTCCGAGCCTCCTCGGGCGGGGTACGATCGCGGGCGGGCGCAGGCGGGAAGGGATCGGGATCGAACCCTGCGGCAGGTGCGGCATAATCCGCCTCGACCCGGTCGATCGCCTCGTCGAGAGAGCGGCCCTCCTGCTGGATCTCCGGCTCGCTGAGAGGCGGATTGAGCGAACGCAGCTGTGCGATCAGAGCCGTGCGGGCGCGCTCGTAGACGGCGCGCCGCTTGTCGGGCGTCTGGTCGGGCAAGCCTTCGACGGCTCGTGCGATGAGAGGGTAATAATCTGCCATTTCTCTCTGGGAATGACCCGCCGTGGCTCCGTCGTCAACCCTCAAAGGGGTTCTTCATGAGGATTGTGTCGTCACGCTCCGGCGAGGTGGAGAGCACCGCGACGGGCGCCCCGATCAGTTCCTCCACGCGGCGCACATACTTGATGGCCTGTGCCGGAAGGTCAGCCCAGGAGCGTGCCCCTGCGGTCGAACCGCTCCAGCCCTCGATCTCCTCGTAGATGGGCTCCACGCGGGCCTGGGCGCCCTGGCTCGCCGGGAAGTAGTCGATGGTCTCGCCGTCGAGCCTGTAGCCGACGCCAATCTTGATCGTCTCGAAGCCGTCGAGGATGTCGAGCTTGGTGAGCGCGATCCCGTCGATGCCCGAGGTGCGCACCGTCTGGCGCACCAGGGTGGCATCGAACCAGCCGCACCGGCGCTTGCGTCCCGTCACCACGCCGAATTCCTTGCCCTTCTGGCCGATCAGCTCGCCGGTCTCGTCGAACAGCTCGGTCGGGAAAGGTCCCTCGCCGACGCGGGTCGTGTAGGCCTTGGCGATGCCGAGCACGTAGCCGACGCCGCCCGGGCCGAGGCCGGAGCCGGTCGCCGCCTGCCCGGCCACCGTGTTGGACGACGTGACGAAGGGATAGGTGCCGTGATCCACGTCGAGCAGCGCGCCCTGAGCGCCCTCGAACAGAATGCGCTTGCCGGCCCGCCGCTCCTCGTCGAGCAGGCGCCACACGGCGTCCATGTAGGGCAGCACCTTCGGGGCCACCGAGGCCAGCTCCTCGTAGATCGCCTTCGGCTCGAACTCGTCGAGGCCGAAGCCGCGCCGAAGGGCGTTGTGGTGGGCAAGCAGCCGCTCGATCTTCTCGGGCAGGGCCGAGAGATCGGCGAGGTCCATGAGGCGGATGGCGCGGCGGCCGACCTTGTCCTCGTAGGCCGGGCCGATGCCGCGCTTGGTGGTGCCGATCTTCGTGCCGGCGCTGCCGCTTTCGCGCAGGGCGTCGAGCTCGCGGTGGATGGAGAGGATCAGCGTGGCGTTCTCGGCCACGCGCAGGGTCTCGCGACTGATCGAGACGCCCTGCTCGGCGAGACGCTCAACCTCTCCGGCGAGCGCATGCGGATCGAGCACCACGCCGTTGCCGATGACGGAAAGCTTGCCCGGGCGCACGACGCCGGAGGGCAGCAGCGAGAGCTTGTACACCTTGTCGCCGATCACGAGGGTATGGCCGGCATTGTGCCCGCCCTGGAACCGCACGACCACGTCCGCCTGTTCGGACAGCCAGTCGACGATCTTGCCCTTGCCTTCGTCGCCCCACTGGGCGCCCACGACAACCACGTTCGCCATCGCTCAATGCCTCACACAAAAAAACCCCGGCGCAAGGCCAGGGTTGGGTCAAAAACCTTGCAAACCCTCATGGTGGATCGCGCGCCTCAGGTCAAGGCGGAATGCGCCTCGATCCCGCCATCATAAGCGCCTTGCGCGGCGGGAATATGATTTTGCATCGAGCCGCGATCGCTGCAAGGACCAGAGTAGCTCCCCTTCCCGTCGCAGAGCGTGTGCCGGCCATGGCGTGGGAAAGGTCGCGCCACTCCGATGGTCGCCCTCTCACGTCATCACCGGGCTTGTCCCGATGATCCTGCTTCTGAGAGGCGCGGCGCTTTTCGGATCGGGATGGCCGGGACAAGCCCGGCCATGACGAAGGAGGGTGTCGTTGCGGGAGCGGGATAGCGGCCGCCCGGGGTCACGCTGCCTTCGCGAGGCGCTGGCGTCCCGAGGCGCGACGCAGCCTGCGGCGGGCCCAGATCCAGATCCCGGTGATCAGCAGGCCGAGCAGCGCGACCGACGTGACGAGGTTCAGGACGGCGAGCGCGAGGCCGCCCCAGGTGCCCTCGTGGATGAGACGGGGCCAGTTCCTGGCCATGGGCACCGCACCCTCCCGCGTCAGCGCATAGGTCCTCATCTCGCCGTCTTCGGCCACGCGCGCCGCGAGGGTGCGGCCCAGGGGCCGGATCCAGCTGAGCGACGACAGGTCGTGTTCGACGGCCAGCACCTGCACGGCCTCCGCGAGCGTCAGAGGAGAGCCGGATGCGTCGGCCGCCCGAGGGCTGGGCGTGCGAGGGTCCGGCGTGCGAGGGTCCGGCGTGAAGGAGATGCCGAGCGCCAGGAGCAGGCCGGTCAACGGGCTGAGAACCACCAGCGGCAACAGGAACCAGGCCGCCCCCTTGTGCCAGCCGGGCAGCGTGTTGCGCAGCCTCGGCCATCCCATCAGGACCCCGAGGACGACGAGGGACAGCATCGCGATCGTCGAGGCCGTCACCAGCCAGCCGGCCCGCAGGAGCAACCGCTCATGAATCTGTCGGGCCGTTCCGAAGATGTCGGACACCGTCGTGGCATCACGGGTCACCGGCTCGCCCGTCGCCAGATCGACCGTGACCGCACCACCGCCCTGCCCCCGGCCGATCGCAAGCGTGTTCTCGCTCGGACGGAGGAAGAGCGTGCGGGCGGCTCCCTGCGGATCGTAGCGCTGGAGCAGCCCCTCCACGGTCTGGACCGTGACCGAGCCCGGCCTGATGGTCTGCTGAACCGCGATGGGCTCGAAGGACAGGATCACGCCCGTGAGGATGACGGCGAGGAGCGGCAATGCGAAGGCCAGAGCCACCCATCGGTGCAGTCGCAGCAACAGAGCCTTGCCCATCGGCCGAACTTCCTGACCCGAGGTGAACGATCAACCCATGATCGCGACGGGCTCTCGGGAGCTCAAGTTAAAGTTCAGTCATGTTGCCTGGACGGCGGCGGATACAGGAAAGCGCAAGGTCGCCTTTTCAGGCCCGCCCCCGGACGCTCTTCGCCGGCTTCACCCGGTGCTCGATGAAGTTGCGGATCTCGCGGGTGCGGCGCCCGGGCTCGAGCACCTCCCCGTCGATGCCGTGCCGCCACGCGAGATCGAAGCGGGTCGGGTCCCGGTCGAGGGCCGCCAAATCCCGCGTATAGGCGACGGCGTCCTCGGTCGTGCGGCAGAAGCCCTCCGCCACGAGGATGTCCGTCCGGCGGCTCAGGATGGCGGCGAGCTCACCCAGAGAGAATTCGGGGTGATACTGCACGCCCCAGAACACGCCGCCGTCCTGGCGGATCTCGGCGGCCTGCACCGGCGAGACCGCATTGCCGGCGAGCACCGTGCAGTCGCTCGGCAGGGCCGTCACCATGTCGAGGTGGATCGCCGGCGCGTCGAAGGCCGGGGGGCGGCCTTCGAGCATCGGATGGCCCTGGCCGGCCTCGGTGCGGGTGATCCTTCGGGCGACGCCCACCTCGCGGCCGAGCGGGTTGGGCCGCACGTCCCCGGCCGCCGCGACGGCCGCAACCTGCAAGCCCCAGCAGGAGCCGAAGGACGGGGTGCGGGAGGCGTAGACCGCCCGCATCAGGTCGATCTGGCGCAGGATCTCGGGGGTGCGGTCATAGATGTTCAGATGCGAGCCCGTGAGCACGATGCCGTCATAGGATTCGAGCCCGGCCGCATCCGGCAGGTTCGCGCCTTCGTCCGTCGGGAACGCGATGTCGCAGACGGCCTCCCGGTCGATGCCCTGAATCACCTCCGCATAGGATTCCGACAGCGTGAGTCCATAGGCTTGCCTGTGGGCCTGCCTTGCACCCCGCGTATTGCCCTCGACCACCAGAAACCGTAAGGCCATGCGTGTCACCCGCTCCTCGTCGTGCCGGTTTAGCCGAACGGCGCGCGGCGGCAAGGGCAATCGTATCGGACCCGAAAGTCGAATCCGCTCTTGGGGTCGATCCGGTACGATCTTCATGGAGTCAGCGCATCGTGGGAGGCGCGGAAGTGGAGCCACTTCTGCGCCCGAGGCGTCAGAGAGGTCCGGCCTCCGATGAAACTTCTGCATTCGCTCCGGCACGGGCTGTGGGGACAGGCCTACGTGCTGCTGGTCCTGACCACCCTCATGTGGGCCGGCAACGGGATCGCCGGCCGTCTCGCCATCGGGCAGGTCTCGCCCATGGTGCTCACCTGCCTGCGCTGGGTGGTCGTGGTGGCGATCCTGCTGCCGCTCGTCGGGCGCCAGCTCGTGGCCGAGCGGGCGAAGTTCCGGGCGCGCTGGCTCTTCACCCTGGCCATGGGCGTCTTCGGCTTCACCGCCTTCAACGCGCTCTTCTACGCCGCCGCCCACCACACCAGCGCGGTCAACCTCACCATCTTCCAGGGTTCGATCCCGGTCTTCGTGCTCATCGGCATGATCGCGGTCTTCCGCGCCCGGGTGATCCCGTTGCAGATCGTCGGCATGGTCGTGACGCTGGCGGGCGTGATCACCGTGTCGGTGAAGGCCGATTGGGAGATCCTGAAGGCGCTGGCGATCAATGTCGGCGACCTGTGGATGCTGATCGCGTGCGTGTTCTATTCCGTCTACACGCTCGGCCTGCGCTACCGTCCGGCAATGCCGGGCCTCGTGTTCTTCGCCGCCATGGCCCTCGTGGCCTTCGCCAGCTCCCTGCCGCTGGTGGGCGTGGAGATGATCCAGGGCACGGCGCAGTTTCCGACCCCGAAGGGCTGGCTGATCCTGCTCTACGTCGCGCTTCTGCCGTCCCTGCTCTCGCAGATCTTCTTCATCCGCGGCGTGGAGCTGATCGGCCCCACGCGGGCCGGCCTCTTCGTCAATCTCGTGCCGGTCTTCGGCGCGCTCCTCGCGGTGGTCCTGCTCGGCGAGCCGTTCGCCCCGTATCACGCGGTCGGGCTGGCGCTGGTGCTCGGCGGCATCTGGCTGGCGGAACGGCGGCGGTAGAGGAGAATCGTGCCTTCCCTCGCTGGGCTCGCCGGGGATGACGCCCTCCTCGTCATGGCCGGCCGGTCATCACACGCCTCTCGCCGGCCATCCCGATGCGGTGAGGTGCGGCGTTCCAGACAAGCGGGATCACCGGCACGAGCCCGGTGATGACGTGGAGGGTTGTATGAGGCGGTGCGAACCCCCTCCCACGTCATGGCATCCTCCGCCCTTCCTGCCACCCTCCCCACGTCATGGCCGGCCTTGTGCCGGCCATCCCGATCGGAAGAGCGCGACGCCTCTCGTATCGGAATCACCGGGACAAGCCCGGTGATGACGTGGTGCGTGTGTGGTCCGGTGATGACGTGGAGAGTGGGACAAGCCCGGTGATGACAAAGGGGTGCCCATCCGGCCAAGCGATCAAGACAGGATCCCGAACGATGCGCCAGCCAAGAGTGGAGCATCGGACCCGAACCTGGGTCCACTTTTCACATCCGATGCTCTCGCCGCATTTCTTGACGGTGAGCCGGATCCACTTCACCGGAAAATGCTCTAATCCGCGAACACGACCGTCTTGCGGCCGTTGAGCAGGATGCGGTCCTCGAGATGGTGGCGCACGGCGCGCGCGAGCACGCGCCGTTCGATGTCGCGCCCCTTGCGCACGAGGTCCTCCGCCGAATCGCGATGGGTGATCGGCTCCACGTCCTGCGCGATGATCGGCCCCTCGTCGAGATCGGACGTTACATAATGCGCGGTCGCGCCGATCAGCTTCACGCCGCGGGCATGGGCCTGGTGATAGGGCTTGGCGCCCTTGAAGCTGGGAAGGAACGAGTGGTGGATGTTGATGCAGCGCCCCGCGAGCTTCGCCGCGAGCCCGTCCGACAGCACCTGCATGTAGCGTGCGAGCACCACGAGGTCGGCCTTCGAGTCGCGGATGATCTCCCAGAGCCGGGCTTCCTGCTCGAGCTTGGTGTCCTTGGTGACGGGAAGCCAGTGGAACGGGACGTTCCCCAGATCCACATGGCTGTAGGTGTCGGCCGGATGATTGGCGATGACGCCGACGGGCTCGAAGCCGAGCTCGCCGATGCGCCAGCGGTAGAGCAGATCGGCCAGGCAATGGTCGAACTTCGAGACCAGCAGCATGACCTTCCGCTTCTCGCCCGGATCGCGCAGGGTCCAGGTCATGCCGAAGCGTTCGGCGAGCGGCGCGAAACCGCCCTTCAAGGCCTCGATGTCGCTTTCTCCCGAGACGGGATCGAACACGACGCGCATGAAGAACCGGTCCGTCTGCGTGTCGTCGTATTGCTGGGCGTCGAGGATGTTGAGACCGGCGTCCGACAGATGTCCCGCAACGGCGGCCACGATGCCGGGACGGTTCGCACAGGCGAGCGTCAGGACGAAGCGCTGCGACGGGACGGACGCCATCTCGCCCCCCTTAGAACCGCACCGCGCGGGCGCGCTTGACCTGCGGGATCTCCTCGATCCGGCGCAGGAGCTCATCGGAGACCGGCTGGTCGACGGACACGAAGCAGATGGCGTCGCCGCCCGGCTTGTCGCGGCCGAGCGCGAAGGTGGCGACGTTCACGCCGGACTCGCCGAGCAAGGTGCCGAAGCGCCCGATGAAGCCGGGCTTGTCGTCGTTGCGAACGTAGATCATGTTCGGCGCGAATTCCGCGTCGACCGTGATGTCGCGGATCTCGGTCACGCGGGGCTTGCCGTCCTGGAACACGGTGCCGCCCGCATGGCGCGGCATGTCGTCCGCATCGACGATGATGCGCACGAAGCTTTCGTAGTCGCGGGCCGCGCTCTCGCGCTTGACCTCCTCCACGGTGATGCCGCGCTCACGCGCCACGACCGGGGCCGACACCATGTTGATGTCCTGCAGGAAGGGACGCAGCACGCCGGTCACCGCCGCCGAGGTCAGCGCGCGGGTGTTCATCTCCGCGACGGCGCCCTCGTATTCGATCCGGATGCCCTTGATCGGGGCTTCCGTAAGCTGCCCGAGGAAGGAGCCGAGCTTGTCGGCGAGCGCCACGAACGGCTTCAGGCGCGGGGCTTCCTCGGCGGTGATCGACGGGAAGTTCACGGCGTTCTGGATCGCGCCCTGGAGCAGGTAGTCGGACATCTGCTCGGCGACCTGCAGGGCCACGTTCTCCTGCGCCTCCGTGGTGGCGGCGCCCAGATGCGGCGTGCAGACCACGTTGGGATGGCCGAAGAGCGGATTGGAGGTTGCCGGCTCCTCGACGAACACGTCGAACGCGGCGCCCGCCACATGGCCGGACTCGAGGGCTGCGCGCAAAGCGACCTCGTCGACGAGACCGCCGCGGGCGCAGTTGACGATGCGCACGCCCTTCCGGGTCTTGGCGATGTTCTCCGCCGACAGGACGTTCTTCGTCTTCTCGGTCATCGGCACGTGCAGGGTGATGATGTCGGCGCGGCGCAGCAGATCGTCGAGCTCCACCTTCTCGACGCCGAGCTCGAGGGCGCGCTCCGGCGACAGGAAGGGATCGTAGGCGATCACCTTCATGCGCAACCCGATGGCGCGGTCGGCTACGATCGACCCGATATTGCCGCAGCCGATCACGCCGAGCACCTTGCCGGTGAGCTCGACGCCCATGAAGCGGTTCTTCTCCCACTTGCCTGCTTGCGTCGAGGCATCGGCCTGCGGGATCTGGCGGGCGAGCGCGAACATCATGGCGATGGCATGCTCGGCCGTGGTGATGGAATTGCCGAAGGGCGTGTTCATGACGATGATGCCCTTGGCCGTGGCGGCCGGGATCTCGACATTGTCGACCCCGATGCCGGCGCGGCCGATCACCTTCAGGTTCTTGGCCTGCTCGAGGATCTTCGCCGTCACCTTGGTGGCGGACCGGATGGCGAGGCCGTCATACTGGCCGATGATCTGGGCGAGCTTCTCCTTGTCCTTGCCGAGATCGGGCTGGAAATCGACGTCGACGCCGCGATCCTTGAAGATCTGCACGGCGGCGGGAGAGAGCGCGTCGGAAATAAGTACGCAGGGAGCGGGCATGGGATGAACCTCATGGCGTCATGGCCGGGCTTGCCCCGGCCATCCACGTCCGGCGGTGTCGCAAGCTCAGCCCTCGAAAGGCGTAGATCCCCGGGCCGGGCCCGGGGACGGCGGTCGTGGAAGGTCAGGCCTCAAGCCGCTTTCGCGAGCTTCGCCTTTTCCTGCGCGAAGGCCCAGTCGAGCCAGGGGGTCAGGGCTTCGAGATCCGACTGCTCGACGGTCGCCCCGCACCAGATGCGCAGGCCGGGAGGCGCATCGCGGTAGGCCCCGATGTCGAGAGCCACATTCTCCTTCTCGAGCGCCGCCGTGATGCCCTTGGCCACCTGCGCCACGGCCTCCGGGCCTTTGGCCACCACGTCGGGATCGGCGATCACGAGGCACACGCTCGTGTTGGACGCGGTGGCCGGGACCTTGGCCAGGTTGGCGATCCACGGGGTCCTGGCCACCCAGTCATGAATGACCTTGGCGTTGGCCTCGGCCTTGGCCGCGAGGGCGTTCAGGCCGCCGATCGACTTCGCCCATTCGAGCGCGTCGATGTAGTCCTCGACGGCCAGCATGGACGGGGTGTTGATGGTCTCGCCCTCGAAGATGCCCTCGATGAGCTTGCCGCCCTTGGTCATGCGGAAGATCTTCGGCAACGGCCAGGCGGGCTTGTAGGTCTCGAGCCGCTCCACCGCGCGGGGCGACAGGATGAGCATGCCGTGGGCCGCCTCGCCGCCCAGAACCTTCTGCCAGGAGAAGGTGACCACGTCGAGCTTCGCGAAATCGAGCCTCTGCGCGAAGGCCGCCGAGGTGGCGTCGCAGATGGTCAGGCCCTCGCGGTCGGCCGCGATCCAGTCGGCGTTCGGCACGCGCACGCCCGAGGTGGTGCCGTTCCAGGTGAAGACCACGTCGCGGGTCCTGGTATCGACCTGCGCGAGGTCGGGAAGCTCGCCGTAGGGCGCGGTGATCACGCGGGCGTCGTCGAGCTTGAGCTGCTTGACCACGTCCGTGACCCAGCCCTCGCCGAAGCTCTCCCAGGCCAGCATGTCGACGGGCCGGGCGCCCAGCATGGACCACAGGGCCATCTCCACGGCGCCGGTGTCGGAGGCGGGCACGATGCCGATGCGGTAATCGGCCGGCACCGCCAGCACCTCGCGGGTGAGGTCGATGGCGAGCTTCAGGCGCGCCTTGCCGAGCTTGGCGCGGTGCGAGCGGCCGAGGCTGTCGGTCTTGAGGTTCTGGAGAGACCATCCGGGGCGCTTCGCGCAGGGGCCGGATGAAAAGAAGGGCGCGCGCGGACGCGCGGCGGGCAGGCTCGTCATGTGATCCATCCTTTCAGATGGGCGCCTCTCGGTGGGGAGAGGTGTCCCGCCGATTGGTATGACGGAGCCGGGGGCGACGGTCAAGGCATAGGTCGCCGAAGCAAAAGGTCAGATTACGAAATCGTAATACAAAACATCGTGTTTGCTGCGTTATCTTCGCAGCCCCCGGCCTATATTGTGCTAGGATAACAGCCGACATCTGCGACCAAAAATGCCGAAAAGGCCGACGACTGAGTAAGGAGCGAGCATGCGTGTGTCCGGTCAACTCGCTGTCATTGCCGTGCTGGGGGCAGCAGGCTTTGGCGGCTGGTACGCCTATAAGGGCGGCCATCTGGCCAATGTGCCCGTGATCGGCGCGTATGTGAGCCAACCGGCAGGCCAGCAGGCCGCCCAGGGCGGACGCGGGCGCGGCGGCCCGACCGGCCCCGCGACGGTCGACGTGGATACGGTCAGGACCGGCCGCATCGTCGAGATGCGGGAATCCGTCGGTACGGTCCGGGCCTATGAATCGATCACCGTGACCGCCAAGGTGGCCGGCATCGTCGGGGAAATCGGCTTCAACGAAGGCCAGAAGGTGAAGGCCGGCAACATGCTGGTCCAGTTCGACGCCGCCGAGCGCCGGGCCGAGATCGAGCAGGCCATCGCCGAGGCGAACCGCGCCGAAGCGCTCCGCAACGAGGTCGCCATCAAGCTGGAGCGCGCCCAGGCGCTCAGCCGCACGGGCGCCGGCACTGGCGCCCAGGTCGACGACCTGACGGCCCAGATGAAGTCCCTGGAAGGCTCCATCGCGTCCGCCCGGGCCCAGCGCAAGGCCGCCGAGGCCCGCCTGGAGGATCTCATCATCCGGGCGCCCTTCGCCGGCCGCGTCGGCACCCGCTCGGTCTCTCTCGGCGCCTATGTGGCTCCGGGCACCCGCATCACCTCCCTGGACGACCTGTCCAAGGTGCGCCTCGACTTCGCCGTGCCGGAGAACCTGCTCGGCCGCCTGAAGCCGGGCCAGACGGTCAACGCCACCTCGGCGGCCTACAAGGGCCGCACCTTCAAGGGCGGCGTGTCGACCATCGACCCCCGCGTCGACCAGACGACCCGCACGGCGCGCCTGACGGCCGAGTTCGACAATCCCGACGAGGCGCTCAAGCCCGGCATGTTCCTGTCCGTGGCCCTCGAGGTCTCGACCAAGGACGATGCCGTGGTGGTACCCGAGGAGGCCGTCGTCAGCGAGGGCCTGCGCCACATCGTCTATCCCGTCAAGGACAGCAAGGTGGAGCGCCGCGTCATCACCATCGGCCAGCGCCAGGGCGGCAAGGTCGAGGTGGTGGACGGGCTGAAGCCCGGCGAGACCATCGTGGTGCTGGGCGTCCAGCGCGTGCGGCCCGGCGCCGAGGTCGTGGCCCGTCCGGTGGGGTCGGGGGCGCCGGCCGGCCCCGTCCCGGCGGCAACCCGGGAGCAGCCCTCCCGCTCCTCACTGAACGTCCCGCAGGCCATCGGGGCCGCCCAGGCGGCCGAGCGGAAGTGATCCCCTTCTCCCGCCCCGGCGGGAGGTTTTCGTTTGAATGACTGGTTACAGAGCCGAACCGCCATGCAGGTTTCAGACCTCTTCATCCGCCGCCCCGTCTTCGCCGTCGTGGTGAGCCTCCTGCTGATCGTGGGCGGCCTCGCCTCGCTCATGAACCTGCCGGTCCGCGAATATCCGCAGACCGACCGCCCCGTCGTGTCGGTCTCCACGGTCTATCGCGGCGCCTCGAACGAGGTGATCGAGAGCCGGGTGACGGAGATCATCGAGGGCGCGGTTGCCGGCATCGAGGGAATCCGCCAGATCACCTCGCAGAGCCAGAACGACCGGTCGTCCGTGTCCATCGAGTTCGAGGTCTCCCGAGATCCGGAAGCCGCCACCTCCGACGTGCGCGACGCCGTCTCCCGCGTGTCCGGACGCCTGCCGGACGGGGCCGACACGCCCGTGGTGCGCAAGGTCGACGCCAATGCGCAGGCCATCCTGTGGGTGGGCGTCACCTCCACGACCCTCGATGCGCTCGAGCTCAGCGACTTCCTCAAGCGGGTCTACGTGGATCGCCTGTCCACCGTGCCGGGCGTCGCCAACGTCAACCTGAGCGGCGAGCGGCGCTATGCCATGCGCATCTGGGTCGACCGGCCGGCCCTCGCGGCCCGCGGCCTCACGGTCCAGGATCTGGAGACCGCGATCAAGCGCCAGAACGTGGAGCTTCCCGGCGGCCGGATCGAGTCCAGCCAGCGCGAATTCACCGTCAAGACCGACTCGCGCCTCGCCACGCCGGAAGAGTTCTCGCAGGTGATCGTCACCAACAGGAACGGCTATCTGGTCAGGCTCGGCGAAGTCGCCCAGGTCGAGGTCGGACCCGAGGACACGCGGTTCGAATTCTACCAGTCGGGCGAGACCGCCATCGGCATGGGCGTCGTGCGTCAGTCGACGGCGAATACGCTGTCCGTGGTCGACGGGGTGCGCAAGGAGCTGGAGGAGCTGAAGACCTCGCTGCCGCCCGGCACCACGGCCGAAGTCGCCTATGACGAGAGCCAGTTCATCCGAGCCTCCATCGAGGGCGTGCTGCACACCCTCGTGGAAGGCATCGCGCTCGTGATCCTGGTGATCCTGATCTTCCTGCGCGACTGGCGCTCGACCATCGTGGCCATGGTGGCGATCCCGGTCTCGATCATCGCGGCCTTCATGGTGATGGCCTTCTTCGGCGCTTCCATCAACGTGCTGACGCTGCTCGCCATCGTGCTCGCCATCGGCATCGTGGTGGACGATGCGATCGTGGAGATCGAGAACGTGCACCGGCGCATCGAGGAAGGCCAGCCGCCGCTGCTCGCCTCCTTCGACGGCGCCCGCGAGATCGGCTTCGCGGTGATCGCCACCACGGCCACCCTGATGGCCGTGTTCGTGCCGCTCGCCTTCATGACGGGCAATACCGGCAAGCTCTTCCGCGAATTCGGCATCACGCTCGCCGCCTCGATCTTCTTCTCGGGCGTCGTGGCCCGCACGCTCACGCCGATGCTGTGCTCCAAGCTGATGGTCCCGGCCCATGGCCGGATCCAGCGCATGACCGAGCCGCTCTTCGAGAAGATGAACGGCGGCTACCGCTGGCTGCTCTCCCGCGCCCTGAGGGTCCCGGTCGTCATCCTGTTCATCGGCTTCCTGGTGTCCCTGTCGGCCTACGGCCTGTTCCAGTCCCTGCCGAAGGAGTTCGCCCCCACGGAGGATCGGGGCGCCATCATCGTCCGGCTCCAGGCGCCGGAGGGCGCGAGCCTCGACTATACCCGCGACCGGGTGAAGGAGGTCGAGAAGGCCCTCATGCCGCTCCAAGAGCAGGGGCTGGTCGCCTCCATGCTGAGCCAGGTGGCGCCGGGCTTCGCCCGCCCCTCCCCGGTCAACGAGGGCATCGTGATCGTGCGCCTCGTCGACTGGGAGAACCGCACCCAGAGCCAGCAGGACATCGTGCGCCAGATCACCCCGAAGGTGTCGAACTTCCCCGGCGCGCGGGTGTCGGTGGTCAACCCGCCGGCCTTCGGCGGCGCCGGCGGCTTCGGCCAGCCGATCCAGTTCGTCCTCGGCGGCCCCGACTACGAGACGATCCGCGGCTGGCGCGACATCGTCATGCAGAAGGCCCAGGAGACGGGCAAGTTCATCAACATGGACTCGAACTACCGCGAGTCGCAGCCGGACATCCGCGTCCAGATCGACCGGCAGCGCGCCGCCGATCTCGGCGTCTCGGTGGAGGATATCGGCCGCACGCTGGAGCTGATGTTCGGCGAGACCGAGGTCTCGACCTTCGTCAGCCGCGGCGACGAGTATCCGGTGATCATGCGCGCCCGAGCCCAGGACCGGGCGACGCCCAACGACCTCACCAACACCTTCATCCGGGCGTCCAACGGCGAGCTCGTTCCGCTCTCCTCCTTCGTGTCCTTGACGGAATCGGCCGCCCCGCAGGCCCTGAACCGGTTCGACCGCCTGCGGTCGATCACGATCCAGTCCTCCCTGGCGCCGGGCGTCTCCATCGGCGAGGGCCTGGAGATCCTCCAGCAGATCGTGCGCGACAACCTGCCGGCGGAGGTGCGCATCGGCTATACGGGCCAGTCCAAGGACTTCCTGGACTCGACCGGGGCGATCTACCTGACCTTCGCCATGGCGCTCCTGGTGGTGTTCCTGGTGCTGGCGGCCCAGTTCGAGAGCTGGATCAACCCGTTCATCATCATGCTCACCGTGCCGCTCGCGGTGACGGGCGGCCTGCTCGCCCTGTTCGTGACCGGACAGACGCTCAACATCTACAGCCAGATCGGCATGATCCTGCTCATCGGCCTCATGACCAAGAACGGCATCCTGATCGTCGAGTTCTCGAACCAGCTGCGCGAGCGCGGCTATTCGGTGCGCGATGCCGTGGTCGAGGCCTCGGTGCTGCGCCTTCGGCCGATCCTGATGACGTCGATCGCCATGATCGGCGGCGCCATCCCGCTCGCCTGGTCGACCGGGGCCGGCGCCGAGGCGCGCAACGCCATCGGGTCGGTGATCGTCGGCGGCGTCACGGTCTCGACGATCCTCACCATGCTGGTGGTGCCCTCGATCTACCTGCTCCTCGGCGGCTTCACCAAGCCTGCCACCTACGTGAGCGAGATGCTCGACCGGCTCCGCGCCCAGACCGGCCAGGTCGCGCATGGCGACGACCTGCCGGGCCGGACGAAGGACGTGCCGCCCGCCCACCCGGCGGAGTGACGGACGTCAACGGACAGGCCTCTCCATCCCCGTCATGGCCGGCCTTGTGCCGGCCATGACGGTTTTGTGAAGCGCAGCGCTCTTCCACTCGGGATCACCGGCACGAGGCCGGTGATGACGAAAGGGTGCCCAAAACGAAAGCCCCGGCGATCCTCTCGCCGGGGCTTTTTCGATTCCGAGCGCCGAACGGACGTCGCGCCCTGCCTACGCGGCGGCCCTGGAAGCCGCCTGGGTGACGGCTTCCACCACGTCGTCGACCACGCGGTTGACCAGATCCTCGTTGTCGCCCTCGCCCATCACGCGGATGACCGGCTCGGTGCCGGAGGGGCGGATCACGAGGCGGCCCGCCTGCCCGAGAGTCTCGCGGCCGGCGTCGATGGCCTGGATGACCGAGGCCTCCTGCAGGGGCTTGCCGGCCTTGTAGCGCACGTTCTTGAGCACCTGCGGCAGCGGCTCGAAGCAGTGGCAGACCTCGGAGACCGGCTTGCCCAGGCTCTTGACCACGGCCAGGAGCTGGAGGGCCGCCACGAGGCCGTCGCCCGTGGTGGTGTAGTCGGACATGATGATGTGGCCCGACTGCTCGCCGCCGAGATTGTACCCGTGGGCGCGCATGTGCTCGAGCACGTAGCGGTCGCCCACGGCGGTGCGCACGAGGCCCAGGCCCAGGCCGTTCAGGTAGCGCTCCAGGCCGAGATTGGACATGATCGTCGCCACGAGGCCGGGCTGGGCCAGGCGGCCGTCCTCCTTCCAGGAGCGGGCGACGACCCCCATGAGCTGGTCGCCGTCGACCTTGTGGCCTTTCTCGTCGACGATCAGCACCCGGTCCGCATCGCCGTCGAGGGCGATGCCCACGTCGGCGCGGAGCTCGCGGACCTTGTGGATCAGGGCGTCCGGAGCCGTGGAGCCGACGTCGTGGTTGATGTTGAAGCCGTTCGGCTCCACGCCGATGGACACCACCTCGGCGCCGAGCTCCCATAGGGCCTCGGGGGCGACCTTGTAGCCGGCCCCGTTGGCGCAATCGATCACGACCCGCATGCCCTCCAGGTCGATCTGACGCGGCAGGGTCCGCTTGGCGAACTCGATGTAGCGGGCCTGGACGCTCTCGATGCGCTTGGCGCGGCCGAGAGTGGACGACCCGGCCAGCCGCCGGGTCAGGTCCGAATCGATCAAGGCCTCGATCTGAAGCTCGATCTCGTCGCTGAGCTTGAACCCGTCCGGGCCGAACAGCTTGATGCCGTTATCCTCGTAGGGGTTGTGGGAGGCCGAGATCATCACGCCCAGGTCGCAGCGCATGGAGCGCGTCAGCATGGCGACCGCCGGGGTCGGGATCGGACCCAGGAGCAGCACGTCCATGCCCACCGAGGTGAAGCCGGCCTGGAGGGCGGATTCGATCATGTAGCCGGAGAGCCGCGTGTCCTTGCCGATCACGACCCGGTGGCGGTAATCGCCGCGCTGCTGGAACATGAGGCCGGCCGCCTGCCCGACCCGCAGGGCCAGATCCGGCGTGATGATGCCGTTGGCGCGGCCCCGAATGCCATCGGTCCCGAAGTATTTCCGCACGTGCTTTGTCTCCTGGTTCCGTAGCGCTGATCCACGCTTTGGCTTTTTCAAAGCAACCTCCCCGAATTCGGTCAAGGGACCCGAGCCAATGCGCGCCATCACAAGTGATAAGCGATTGTTACAAGTCTCAACCTGGTCCTTACGGAGTATTAGATCTTTGAGGTAAACAAAAAAGAACGCCCGCCGGGGGCGGGCGTTCTGGATGAGAAGGGTTTCGACGGTCCTCAGGCCTGCGGCTGGGGCTCCATGCCGCCGTCGCTCTCCCGCGGCCGGCCGCGGCCGGCGGTGGGCACGGCGGAGCCGCGGCTCGGCGAGACGGGCTCCCCGGTGTCGCGTACCGGCGGCTGGCCGTCGAGGAGGTTGCGGATTTCCTCGCCGGTCAAGGTCTCGTACTCGAGCAGGCCGCGGGCCAGGGCCTCGAGTTCGTGCGCCTTCTCGGTCAGGATGCGCCGGGCGTCGTTGAGCCCGTCCTCGACCAGGCGGCGGACCTCCGAGTCGATCTTCTGGGCG